>JAIBAF010000048.1 GCA_019695335.1 bacterium | reverse complement strand
CGCGCCGATGCTTTTTGCTGAATGGCCTGCGAATAGCGATTGAGATCCTGTTCTTTCTTACGCGCATAGGTCGCTACTTCTTTTTTCTTATTCAAACTCCAATGTTCGCTTTCTTTCGTAAAAAGAAAATTGAGCGAGTCCAGTTCGGATTGAAGCGTCCGGATATTGGTTTCCCATGTTTTGGATTCTTCTTCAAACCGTTTATTCGCGTCGATCGCGCCTTTATATTTTTGCAGCAAAATGGCTGAATTGACGTACGCGATTTTAGCATCGCTTCCACGAAATAAACTGACCGTCACGGCCACGGCGGAATACAGTGTTAACAATAAAATCGAACCGAAAATAATTTGATTCGAAGAAAACTGTTTAGCTTGTGCGAAGGGTTTCATCGGTTTCATAACTTTTTAATTCATAATTCAGAATTCTGAATTATGAATTCCTCCTCCCGTTTTTGGTTGTTAATATGATGCTTGTTAAAATTTTGATAATTTCTTCGCAGTCATTGAGTAACGAACGGCCGGATTTCTGTTCTATAAAATCGGAATCCATTAGCAATCTGATCCAATAAGATGTTTCATTGGCTTCTTTATTAGCCATTGAAAGCTTGTGAATGAAGTCAGCCCTTGATTCACCACGAATTTCCTTCTTGCACGATAGCGCCGATTCCCGTTCCGCTTCTTAAGATCTGTTTTGAAAGAACAAATTCTTTTTTCTCTTTCGATAAATGTATATAGAGACGGATGATTCTTAGCACGAACTTGTATGATTTTTCCTGAATAATATTTTGTTTCATTAGTCCATTCGAATTGTTTTTTTGATTCATAATTCAGAATTGAGAATTATGAATTTCACTGTCCGCTTCGAATAATACAGCCGGTCGAATACACCATCTCATACGATTTCAAAGGATCGTTACTGAAAACCGTTACAACCGGAACAAACGGCCCCTTGGCTGCCAGATGTTTTTTATGTTCTTCTTCCGACTTGCAATCGCAATCTTCGTAAGCCATATACCCCGAAGACGCAGCCTGCATGCGATCCACTTTCACGCCCAGACCGTTTTCAAGATTTTCGGCGCGTGTGTGCCAACACCCGTGACTGCGGCTGCAACTGTTGGGCCGGGCGAACATGCTGAAGATGTACGGCTTGGGATCGTATCCGGCTTTGACGGCGAGTTGTCCACCATAAACGTCGGCGGCAAATTCTTCTTCCGATCCACCGCGTCCGGTGTGATTTAAAATCTGATGTGCAATTTCATGCGCCAGCACAAATGCCCAGTTATTCAACGATTCACGCGACATGGCCGACGGATTAACATAAATAGTTCCTTTATCGCCGTCCCATGTGATAGCCGCAAAACCGCGCGATTGGACCGCATCGACTACAATATCTTGTTCGTAACGGCCGATCTCATTGACTTCTTTAAGCCGTTTCAACACGCCGCGCAAATCAATTTCAGTTACTGTCAGTAATTCGTTCTCTGCAAAGCCATGAAGCGGCAGAATGATTGTAACGATGAATAATATTTTTACTAACTTCGACATGCTATTTATTCAGCTTTTTGATTTCTTGCTTTAGTTTTTCAATTTCAGCCGATTGCTTTTGATTCACTTTGTTCAAATCAATGACGTACAACGTCAGTTCTTCAATTTTTTCGAGCAATTTGCTTTGCATATTACCGATATCGAGCCCTTGTTCGGCAACATCTTTGGATGACGGTACTCCGGGAAGATGTTTTTGACGTTTAATTGCTTTTTCTACAAATTCCAGCGATTTCAGCTCGTACCCGTCGGCAAATACATAGTCCGCCCATTGCTGCTGTGTCACGACAACTTTTCTGGCCCCGACAATGCCTTCCACCGCAAGCTTATATTGGCCGGGGTTTGACGTGCCGATACCGACATTGCCCTGGCTGAATGAGATATTACTGCCGTTGGTCATCCAAAGCGAAAGCGGAGCGCTCGTAGCTGATGAGGCTGAAGCAGCCGTTGTCTGTACGCTTCCGTCGGCGAAACGAATACCGTTGGATGTATAAATTTCGCCCATAACATGTAGCTTGTATGCGGGAGTAACGGTTCCAATGCCGACATTGCCCAAGGCGTACGATATGCCGGATGCGGCTTCGGTCCACACATTTTGAAAAACCGGCATGGCCGCTTGTGAATTATAACCGGCCTGCTGTTTCTGCTGAACACCACCGTTGGAATAAACATTACCTTTGACAATCAGATCGCCTTCGATGGTAACGGTGTTCGGTTGCATGCTTAAGATCGGTTGTAGCTGAGCGTTAGTTTCCTGAAGAGTTGAAAAGAAATTCAGCGACGACCCGTTAACGCCCAATGCAAACTTGTACCCTCCGCCGTAAAAGGCGATGGCATCCTGATTACCGAGCAATAACGACCGTTTGTATCCATCCGAACTCCATGCCGGCCCGCCATCGATTTGTAATCGTGCGATGGGAGGATTTTTAGTAACAGTCCCGATCCCGACATTGCCCTCGGCGTTAACAAAAAACACGCTTTTGTCTTTGACGCGGAAATCAAATCCGGCATAGTTAAGAGTCGTACTGGACGTTTGTAAATTAAAAAGTAATCGGCCTTGCAGCAGATCCATGTTCCGTCCTAGCATACCCATTTGCACATAATTGCCGTATTGCCCCTGATCGGAGGTCAGGCTTAACCCGTATACTTCCGAACCCGGGTCGATGCTTAATTTGGCCCCTTGAGGCGAACGAAGACCCAATAAAATATTGCCGGGATTCGAATTATAAACATTAAATCCGTCGCCACTTAACCAATATTGTGTCTGGCTATAAGCGTCTGTGGCGATAACAATTAAAAATGTGATAAGAATTTTTTTCATGGCGAACTCCTATTGCTCAAACAATTTATTTTTTAACTGCTCGTCCTGTTTTTTAAGATTTTTATGGATTTTGTCTTGTTGTTTGACCAGATAATCGCGATTAACCGGCATCCAGTGCAGTTTCATTTGCGCCGGTGGAATTTTGATCGTCATGGCTCGACCGTCATAAGCATATTTAGGCAATTCCGGTCGTTCAAAGCTGTCATATAAAATCAAATAGTCTGTCGGTCCATACTGCGCGATTTTTATCGACGCAATCGTTTCAGTAGTCTGAACAGGCAGATCATCAAATACGCCAAAGTCCTGAATGGCCCGGCCCGGAATCACATTGCCGACGCTTCGATCTAAGGTAAGCGACTCCACCTGCGGATTGATTACGAGCGTATTCCGTCCTTTCCGGTTTCCGAAAAAGGCGCCAGCTAAAAAACCTATCGAAGCGCCCGCCGCCGCTGCGGCAATTTGTTTGTCATTCTGCTTGAATTTTTTCCATTCTTTGGACAATACCTCACTGCTGAGTCCCTTTCCGGCGATCCAGCCGGCCAAAGCACCGATCGCTGATGTCATCCCTGTATACATCAATGATCGTCCTAATTCACCCAACTCAATGCGGCTAATAGCACGAACAGGAATTTCCTGCACTCGGCCTGCCTGTTCGATGATCAGCCGATCACTTTGCAAATCGGAAACAACACACTGAATTTGAACGTCGCCAACATGCAATACCGCAGGTTTCTTCAAATATCCACTCAATGCATCTTTGAGTTGATAATAATCATAGCTACCGTCTTTCGGATTCATTAAGGAACGTGAACCTGAGCACGAAACTAACAGCATAAAAACGGTTAGCGAAATTAATGTTGACCGTCTCATTGGATTCTCCTGATTGAAAATTGGATCGAAAATTCAATAACGAATAGAGTAAGAAAACGCTTCAACTTAACAATGCCGAGCAGCGGATTTCAATAGGCATTATGTCTGGTCAAAACCTCTGGTCGGATATTCTGGTCGTTTTTTAGGGTTGCGGCAAGCCAGGCTCTTGATTTTTATCGGCTTCACCCAATTGGCGGGAAATGTATTGACTAGGATTGATACCTAAAACTTTTTTAAAAGCTCTTCGAAAGGTGCCGTAACGTGAATATCCACATTCATTACTTACAATCTGCAAATCAGTCCGGCCCATGTCCAATAATGCCGCTGCACGTTTTAAACGCATCTCTTCAATCAGCCTTTGCGGCGTTGCCCGGCGATGAATAAACAAAACTTCATACACGTAAGGCTTTGACAGACCTGATTTTTCAACCAGTTCGTCAACATTAAAATACGGATCTTCATATCGATCTTTTATGATCTGATCAATCTGTGCCAATCGCACGCACGTTGCTTGTTTTTTCATGACCCTCATTCGACTTGTATATAAGACAAATTTTTAAATAAACGGCGAGGAAATTAATTTCCAGCCCTCAATGATAAGATTCAAAAAAGGGAGTTTTTCCATAAACTTTTCCTGTTATGGAATCTTTTCTCGCTTTTTAAATAAAAAGTTGTTAGGTAGAAAGTAACGGAATAGATCGCTACGCCCTCATGAAAGAAGTATATGGAAGATAGCAAAAACTTACAAGAAATTTATCGCATGATTGGAGTCATATGGCTTACTGATTTTCATCCTTGTTCCGCATGATTGCCGGACGTATGTTTGAAGTAAGGTTCCTCAGACCGCATAATTTTTCAGGAATAAGATTACCCTATGAATCGTTGTTAAATAAGCGTGCCAGCGCAAGGAGGACTTATGATGACTATTACCAAAATTCTGTACCCGACCGATTTCTCCGACCACTCGCATCGTGCTTTGCATCACGCATTATTTTTAGCCCGACAATACAAAGCAACCCTGCATATTCTTCATGCCATCGTTTTGCATGGCGAGGACCCGTACAACCCCGAACTGCACTTTCCGGCGTTGGATGAAATCGAGAAAGAACTCGAAAAGAAAGCTTCCGAACGGATGCTGCACATGATTCAAGATTCGTCGGTTCACGAAGTATCGATCGTTCGCGCGCAGGAAAGAGGCGTTTCGCCGGCCCCGGTCATTCTGGATTACGCCGCAAAAAACGGAATCGATTTGATTGTGATGGGAACTCACGGACGGCGTGGGCTACGCCATCTCTTAATGGGCAGTGTCGCGGAAGAAGTAGTAAGAATGGCACCATGCCCGGTCATGACCGTTCGGCATAACGGTCATGCCGCGGACAAAGTCAAAATGGACGTGATCGTCGTACCGGTCGATTTTTCAGAACATTCTCGTAATGCTTTGTCACGTGCAAAAGAAATGGCCGACATCTACGGCGCAACGTTACAGATTTTATACGTTTTTGATTTTCCCAATTATCCCGCTTTTTATCACAGTGTGGAAAATGTGGTTTTTGACAGCGTCAAACGCATCGAAGGCAAATCCAAAGATGAATTACAAAAATTTTATGGAGAAACAAAGGGACCGGAAGTGAAAGCCGAATTTCATGTCTTGGACGGCCGTGCCTCGCATGAAATCGTGGAATTTGCCCGCAAGCATAAAGCCGATCTGATTTTTATGGCAACACACGGGTTGTCGGGTATTCAACATCTTCTTATGGGCAGTGTAGCGGAGAAAGTCGTACGATCGGCGGAATGTCCGGTACTGACGGTCAAAGCATCCAAAACTATTTGATCTTACTATTCAATGAATTTCTTATTAACCGTTTTTCTCAATCAAACTTCAAGGAGATGATATGATTAAGAACATGGGAGCGGCCGATCGTACGATTCGTACAATTATCGCGATTGTAGTGGGAATTTTGTATTTCACCAATCAGATTACGGGGATTGCCGCTATTATTCTGGGTGCTTTTGCTGTTATATTTCTTTTGACAAGTTTCATCGGATCGTGTCCGCTTTACATACCATTTAAAATGTCTACGTTGGGGAAAAAAACAGAATAAAAAAACCGCAAATATACGAATCGTACATTTGCGGTGAAGATTTATTCCGGATTAATTAAGCGTTTTGGTATTCCGCTTCCTTCATTTCTTCAGGTACATCAGCAACATTGGAAACGGAGTGACCTTCTTTTGTGAAATAAGTGTAGATCGCCGGAATCACATACAAGGTTAAAAGACCTGAAAAAATAAGTCCGCCCACAACGGCAATGCCCATAGGTACTCGGCTTTCGGAGCCTGCACCGAGCGCTAACGCAATTGGCAAAATTCCAAGAATAGTTGACAAACTGGTCATCAAAATCGGCCTCAACCGTGCCGTTGCCGCATCGATGACAGCCTCGTGCACCGATAGTCCTGTCGCAAGACGTTGATTCGCAAATTCCACGATCAAAATTCCGTTCTTCGTCACTAAACCGATCAACACAATCTGCCCGATTTGCGAAAAAATATTCAACGTCTGGCCAAAAACCCATAAAGACAACAATGCTCCGGCCATCGCAAGCGGTACGGTAAACAGAATGATAAACGGTCCTCTGAAACTTTCAAATTGCGCTGACAAAACAAGATAAATCAGAATCAATGCCAGCAAAAATGCAAATAATAAACTGGATGAACTTTCTGAAAAATCTTTCGACGGGCCGTCCAATGCGGTGCTAAACGTATCATCGAGAATGTTATCGGCAATTTCACGCATCGCTTTGATGCCCTCGCCCATTGTATAACCTTTATTCAGTCCGGCCGAAACCGTCGCCGAAATATACCGATTGAATCGATACAATTGCGGAGGACTTACTTGTTCGGTCAGCGTTACCAAGTTATCCAACTGAATTAATTTCCCATCCTGATTTTTGACGTACAACGACTTCAAATCAAGCGGTTCATCACGTTTGGCTCGCGCTACTTGCCCAATAATTTGATATTGTTTCCCATCCATGATGAAATAACCGAAACGCTGCCCGCTATATGCCAACTGGAGTGTCTGGGCAATATCGCTGGCCGACACGCCCAGAGCTTTGGCGCGATCACGGTCGATATCGATTCTGATTTCCGGTTTATTGAATTTCAAATTAACGTCTACAACCTGAAATTCAGGCCGTTGGCGCGCTGCTTCAAAAAATTTAGGCAGAACGTCGCTCAGTTTTCCGAAATTCGGCGCTTGCAAAACGAATTGTACCGGTAGTCCGCCGCCGCCGGCACGAATGGATTGTTCCTGGATCACAATCGTTCGGGCTTCGGTGAATAATTTTATTTTTCGCATCAGATCGTCGGCAATTTCTTGTTGGCTTCGCGACCGATCGTTCGGATCAACCAAAAACAATCGCACGAAACCGGAATTTACCGAACCGGACGCTGAAAATGATGGCGACGTCACACTCATGACAGCTTGAGCTTCCGGAAGAGTTTCTTTGATCATATCTACCATGCGGCTCAGATAGGTATCCATATATTCAAACGTTGCACCTTCCGGCGCAGTAGTAGAGATTTGAAGCCAACTGCGATCTTCAAGCGGAGCCAATTCAGAAGGAATCGAAGCACCCAAAACAAAAATTAAAACGGCCGAAAAACCCATAGCCACAAATCCCAACCAACGCCGACGCATAAAGGTATACAATGTTTTACGATAGCCATTACTCAATGCGACAAAAAACGGCTCCGTAATATTGTAAAACCAATTATGCTGCATGTGAGTTTTTATGATACGCGTACTCATCATCGGGGTCAAAGTCAGTGAAACGAATGCCGAAATGATCACCGAACCCGCCACGACAATTCCGAACTCACGAAAAAGTCGTCCGGTCAAACCTTGCAAAAAAATCACGGGCAGAAAAACCGCGGCAAGCGCTACGGTCGTCGAAATGACGGCGAAATAGATTTCAGCCGAACCTTTAAATCCCGCCTGCAAAGGCGACATTCCTTGCTCAACTTTCGCATAAATATTTTCCAGTACGACAATCGCATCATCAACCACCAGCCCGATCGCTAACACGATTCCCAACAACGTCAACACGTTGATTGAAAAATCAAAAATATACATAATAAAAAAAGAACCGATTAGCGAGATTGGAATTGCCAAAACCGGGATCAAGGTTGTCCGCCAATCGCGGAGAAAAAGAAAAATAATCAACACCACTAAACCAAAAGCTATAAAAATTGTTTCCTCCACTTCTCCGATCGATTTCCGAATGTATTTGGTAATATCGAAAGCATACTCTACTCGCAAATCTTTCGGAAGTTCGGCTTTGATTTGCTCCACTCTCTTGTAAAACTCATCTGCGATGGCAATATTATTTGCGCCCGGTTGCGACACGGCAACGATACCAATGGCCGGAATCCCATCACGTTTTAAAATCGTCCGCTCATTTTCCGGACCTAATACGGCTTGTCCTATGTCTTTAAGACGTACGATATTGCCGTTTTCTTCCTTGATAATCAGATCGTCAAATTCAGCCGGTGTGGTCAAGCGTGCGATGGTTCGTACGGTAAGTTCCGTCGCATCGCCTTCGATTCGCCCGCTGGGAAGCTCGACATTTTCACGATTGAGTGCATTACGAATGTCGAGCGGAGTTAATTGATAAGCGGCCATTTTGGCCGGGTCAATCCAGATCCGCATCGCATATTTTTTTTCGCCCCAGATACGGATTTCGCTAACTCCAGGAATAGTTTGCAGACGCTCTTTGAAAACATTATTGGCAAAAGCGGAAATATCAATTAAACTGCGGGTATCGCTTTGCAGATTGATGGCAACGACAGGCGAAGCATTTGCATCGGCCTTCGTGACAACCGGAGGATCGGCATCGACCGGTAAATTACGCATCGCTCGAGAAACGCGATCCCGTACGTCGTTAGCGGCAGCCTCGAGATCGATTTCCAGATCGAATTCGACGGTAATGGTACTCCGCGCTTCACGGCTGGTCGACGTAAGTGAACGGATACCGGCAATACCGTTGATGGATTCTTCAAGAGGTTCGGTAATTTGAGATTCAATCACGTCGGCATTGGCGCCGGTATAATTCGTACTGACCGTGACAATCGGAGGATCGACGGCGGGATATTCCCTGATTCCAAGATAGGTAAAACCGATAACGCCAAAAAGTATGACAACGATATTGATGACCATCGCCAAAACCGGCCGACGGATACATGTTGCTGATAAACTCATAGAAGGTCCTTTAATTACTCAAATTCCAGAATTTTAACCGGAGCGCCGCCGCGCAATTGTAAGATCCCGGTTGTAATCAGCGTATCATTCGGCTGGATACCGCTGACGATTTGAATCTGATTTTCTGTGCGCATACCAATTTCAACGCTTTGACTGACGGCCTCTCCGTTTTTAAACAAATAAACTTTTTGTCCTTTCAATTCAGGAACCAACGCCTGAGTAGGAATCAATAAAGCATCATTGATCTCGGCAAGAACTAATTCAACGTTCGCAAACGCTCCGGGCAAAACCCGGTCATCGCTGGTAAATGAAATCGCGCGTAATTGAACCGTACGTGTAACCGGATCGATTTTTGGTTCAACGGCATAAATTTTACCGCGGTATTCTTTGTCGCTTCCTTGTATTTTGAAACTAATCGCATTACCGATCCTGACCGATGCGGAATATTTTTCAGGTATCGAAAAATCGATTTTTACGCCCGAAAGATTTTGCAGACGCGCAATCTGGCTCGAATTGGTTATAAAGCTCCCTTCACTGACGTACTTCAAACCGATCACACCGTCAAAAGGCGCCCGCAACTCTGTTTTTTCAATTTGCGCTTTGATCAAATCGATATCGGCTTTGACGATATTGAGTTCATTAAGAGTAACGTCGTATTCACCCTGGCTGATGGCGTTTTTTTCGAGAAGCTGGCGTTGCCTGTTTTCATTAGTTTCAGCCAATTTGCGACGTGATTCAGCACGCTCTAATTGAGCTTGCAATTCAGAATCATTGATTTTGATCAGTAATTGCCCTTTGCTGACGCGTGAACCTTCCGTAAAAGCGATTTGCATGATACGTCCCGAAATTTCGGTGTGCAGTTCAACTTCTTCGTTAGCTAAAATCGTTCCGGTAGTAAGTACGCGATTACTGAGTTTCTCCGGTTTGATCACGTGCGCTTTCACCGCGATCGTCGGATCCGCAGTAATGGAAGCTGTTCCGGCGTTAGTTTTTTGTTCGGAAGTTAATTTGTTGATTGAAAAAGCTAAAACGATAACAAACGTAATTCCAATTAAAGAAAAAAGACGAATTTTATTTTTCATGTACATTAACCTTTGTCATGTGAGTGGCCTTTAATATCCACGGCTTCAACTTCATCCAGGAATGCTACCGCGCGGCGTAAATGAGGAATAACAATCGAACCTCCGACGACCAATCCGACGCTCAACACTTCGAACATCTCATCGCGGGTAACACCGTTTTCCTTACATTTATTAATATGATAGGAAATACAATCATCACAGCGCAATACAAGGGAAGCAACCAAACCCAACATCTCTTTTGTTTTAACGTCGAGAACACCTTCCTGGTACGTCAGAGTATCGATCGAAAAAAAACGTTTGATAACTTTGTTGTCTTGTTCGAGAATGCGCTCGTTCATTTTATGACGAAATTCGGTAAATTCTTTGAATCGATCGCCCATGATTAGACTCCTTAGGGTGAAATCGGTTGAATACTTTCAGAATTCTTGAAGATCCTAATGTATGAAAGCTTTAGGAAAAAAGCATTTTTTTAATAGGATTCATTTTTTGAGGAGCAGTCAGGATATACGCATAAAAAAGATTAAAAGTTGTATTGCTACGATATTTTTAAACAGGCATTTAAGCCGTAAAATAAATCAAAATTCGCTTGACAACGGCATAAATTTGATGTATAGTGTAAATGCTCGGTGAGCACATGCAGGTTAATTTCCTTTCATCTCAGTTTTTCTTGTCGACGATCCGGTCTTAAAGAAGAATCAGATTTAAGTTTTATAAATCTCAAAGTGTATGGGCGCTTTGAGTTTTTTTTTATATCCCATGTTTAACACTTTCAGGAGACTTTCCATGGATTCAAAGAAACTATACGTTGGTAACTTGTCGTACAGTTGCGATGAGCAGAGCCTTACGGACCTTTTTGGACAAGCAGGTTCCGTCGTATCGGCCAAAATCATTACCGATAAAATGTCCGGCCGTTCCAAAGGTTTCGGCTTTGTCGAAATGGCAACCGATGAGGATGCTAAAAAGGCCATCGAAATGTACAACAACTTCAATTTCCAAAACCGGAATTTGGTTGTTAACGTTGCCAAACCACAAGAAAAGAGAACGGATCGCTCTTTTTCAAAACGCTATTAATCGTTAAGTTTATATAGCTGGTTTAAATCCCGGGAACATCAGTTTCCGGGATTTTTTTTCTCTACCTAGTAGCTCACTCTTTTAAACTTCCATCGGAAAAATAAAACCTGATGAAAATCATGTGATTACATCCGGATTTGTTCTAAACTGTTCGTGTTAATTCACATTAAAACGTTAACGTATTAGGATTGAAGAATGGAAGCTTCTAAGAAATACAAATCTTTTACGTATCAAACTCAATTGCATTGGCTCGAAAACCGGGCGGGAAAACTCGGGTCCGAAGGAAAGCCGGAATTTCGCGTGGCGAGTCCGCCTGAATTTAAAGGCGAAGCAAGCGTGTGGACACCGGAAGATCTATTCGTGGCAGCGGTAGATA
This sequence comes from bacterium, assembly GCA_019695335.1. Classification (NCBI taxonomy): domain Bacteria; species bacterium. Next base: position 17,229 of record JAIBAF010000048.1, on the reverse strand, counting down.
CCTGTACAATGACGACTTTTCTTGCTTTTGCTTCGCGTAAACAGCTCCACATCGTTGCGTACTCAAGCCATGCGGAAGGCTTGCTGGAATTCACTGACGGCGGCTATCAGTTTACGAAAATTGTTATTCGCCCGGAAATTATTGTGCAGAGCAGTGAAGCCATTCCCGATGTTGAAAAGCTCATTCATGACGCACACGATAATTGCCTGATAGCGCGGTCAATCAAACCAAAAGTAACCATCGAGCCTGTTATTCGTACTGAATAAGCTGATAAAAATAGCAGATTGAAGACTTGATAAATTTTATTTGTGGGCAACTCTGAAGAATTAATATCCATTTCCGGCGCACATCAAAAATACGCCGGAAATGGTTTAAGTCTATTGGATAGTTCGGTCGATGACTTTATTGATAGCCTCTGTACACACTTTACAAAACGGTACATCGTTGCGGGTAAACATAATACAATCGGCTGATGGGCGATACATACCTTTGGCTTCATAGGCGGCGCCTTCGAAGGCTCCGGTTTTTCCAAAATATTTTTCGCCGCTGAGCATCGGTCCTGTCGCTTGTTTAACTTCTCTGAAAATACCTTCCATCGTTTCTTCGGAAGCACCTTCGGCAATTAATTTGGCGCGTTTTTTCTGCATGTCAATATCGTATTTGTCATAAGCTTCCTTGTTCCACGGCGTCGGCACCGGCGTTCCTGCTTCAACCAAATTTTTCCATTTGACATTATTGGGATCGAGTAACGCCGTAACATTCGGTTCCCATGGTTCGGATCCCGGAGGCGTATATTCGTCAAACGAAACGGGCGATGTGTAATATTCATCGGCAAGACCGGCAAAAGAATGGCCGAATTCATGCACAAAAACATATGCCGATGGTTCCGTGTCCGATGTTACGGTCGCCCAGAGATTGTAAATTCCGCCACCGCCGTATTTGCGTTCATTGGCCAACATGATAACTGCATCGTAAGGCGCTTGCGCGGCAATTTCACGCAAAATTTTGTTTTCGAATGTCAGTACATAACGGTCGGAATCAAATGAATTGAAGCTTAGGCCTAAAGCCGATTTTTTCCAAATACCTTTACGCGGATTACTGATGCCGGCCTGATAGGTTGCCAGATCGATCGCACGGACATTGAAATCTTTTTTACGGCTTTTGAAAGGTTCGGTATTGAACATAACCCCGACCAGGCGCGTAACGTCTTTATGGAATTTTTCTTTATCTTTCGCCGTGTAACCGTCGCTGATGATCAAAAGATCGACTTTGTTGGACGCAGCGCCGTTTTCAAACACCGTCCATACTTCGCCATTGGGCGCAATAGGCGAACGATTGACATACCGGCTTTTGGGATCGATCACGGTCGAATAAATTTGTGAAAACGATCCATCGTTCTGACGTTTTTTCAAGACAAATTGAAATTTGTTTTTCGGTTCCGGAAAGCGAGCCGATTCGTGATAGCTTCGCCATACGCCTTGCGCCGCTTCTCCGGTCGTTTCCCATTCTCCGTAAAGGCTGGCAAAACCATAAGAAAAAATGACGCGATTCGTACCGTGATCGATAATTTCAAACAAGTACTTACCGTAATTCGTTTCGTCGATCAGAGATTTTTTTGATCCGGCCCATACGTTTTCAATTCGAAATTCATCAGGGCCGATGTGTTCTTCTTTGGCTGTTCCGCTGTGAAAATAATCAAACCGGAAAGTTTGCCCGGTAAAATATTGATCGAAGGAGGATTCATCCTTGGCGGTCAATAGCGACAAAAGCAACATGAGCACTATCATGAGACCTTCTCCTTAGTTTAATCCAAATAAAATAGCGTAGAAAGATAAATAAAAAAGAAATATGAAAACAGAAGTTTGTTGTTGGCGATAGAAAATACGGATAAAAATTTTTATAGCGATTTATTTTTTAGCCACGATAGTCACCATTCCTCGAACTATGTCTTGGTATTCAATGGCAAACCCGGTTTCACGTATTAGTTTTAATGAATCGTTTTTAGCTATTTTAATTTTCTTATACGAACTGATCTTTTGCTGCCACTGTCCGTCCTGCAATTCGTTAACGATGTCGAATACCTGAACATGATCAGAAAAATATTCCAGAAAACACGTGAACGTTCTTTCAGCAGTTCCCCGTACAGGAATGAACCGGCCGATGTCTGTTAATTCAAATGTCAGATCGCGGTACGTTAACACTAACCATCCGCCCTGCGTTAATTTTCCAAATACATTTCTAAAAAGAGTTTTAACATCGTTTTCCGATTCAAGGTGCGTCAAGGTATCGCCCATACACACAAACAGATCCGCTTGTTGCGTTGCATAATCATCAAAACGCATCATGTCGGATTCTATGCTTTCAATGGTAAGATTGCCGCGATAGCTCTCCAGTTCTGAAAGCAACTTCTTGCTGAAATCGACGGCTTTAACATTGAATCCCGCTTCAGCTAATGGAATTGACTGATAGCCGCATCCCGCTCCAAGATCGTAAGCGAGTTTGGTTTGAAATGGATGAATGTCATGTTTTGAAAAAAACCGGCGATTATCGTCTAATTTTTTTTCGAAATCGCCGAACATCCATGAATAATAATCGGCAAGATGTTTTTCGTAATGATCGCGTGTACTCATCGGAAATTAATTACTAATTTTTTAAATTTTTATCCTTTTCAATCGCAAACTGTTCGTCACAACGGACACCGAACTCATCGCCATTGCCGTTCCGGCAATCATAGGATCGAGCAGAAATCCAGTGAATGGATATAACACTCCTGCCGCAATCGGAATTCCGATGACATTATAAATGAATGCCCAAAAAAGATTTTGGCGAATAGTCGCGACCGTTGCTTTTGATAACCTGATAGAGCCGCGAATATGAGTAAGATCGGATTGCATAAGCGTGATTTTCGCAACTTCCATCGCGATATCCGTGCCTTTGCCCATGGCAATGCTGACGTCCGCCTGTGCAAGCGCATGGGAATCATTGATCCCGTCACCAACCATCGCCACCGTTTTACCGGCATTTTGTAATTGTTTCACATGTTCGGTTTTTTCCGACGGCAGCACTTCAGCAAAGAAATGTTCGATCCCTGCTTCATGGGCAATGGCTGCGGCTGTTTGCCTGTTATCGCCTGTGATCATGTATATATCAATATTCATTTTCTTCAGATCAGCAACGGCTTGACGCGATGTTTCTTTCATCGTATCGCCAATAGCAATGATGGCTAAAACTTTCTGCGCATCGGAAAAATAAATTACTGATCTGGCCTTCGAGGCAAATTCAGTTGCTTTAGCTCTAAAGTTTTGATCCAGATTGATCCGATTTTCCTCCACCCATTTCAGACTTCCGACAGAATATTCTTGTTCATTGAACGTTGCTTTCACTGCTTTTCCCGTCACCGATTGGAATTTTTCGAGTTGTAATTCTGATACTTCATTTTTCAGTTTTTTCACGACGGCTTCAGCAAGTGGGTGTTCGGAATGACGCTCCAGAGAATAAAAAATTGCCTCTAAGCGTTGACGGTCGTTGACCTCATCCGACCAAATTATGTCGTTAACTTCTGGTTCGCCTTTGGTAATCGTGCCGGTTTTATCCAGGATAATCGTGTCGACTTTTTGCGCAAGTTCCAGGCTTTCGGCGTCTTTGATTAAAATACCATTTTCGGCGCCTTTGCCAACGCCAACCATGATCGCTGTCGGAGTTGCCAAGCCCAGCGCACACGGACACGCGATGATCAATACCGTAATCATCGCCAACATTGCTCGGGTAAATGTCGGCTCGGGTCCGAGAAAATACCAGGCAAAAAAAGCGATGACCGAAATGACGATCACAGCAGGCACGAAAACACCTGCAATTTTATCAACCAATTTCTGAATCGGCGCTTTGCTCCCTTGCGCTTCTTGTACCATTTTGATGATATGCGCCAGCATGGTTTCACTGCCCACTTTTTCAGCGCGAATCCGAAGGCTGCCTTTTTGATTGATGGTGCCAGCAAACACGGCATGATCAACTGTTTTTTCGACAGCAATCGGTTCTCCGGTGATCATACTTTCATCGACGAACGACGAACCATCGATTACGGTTCCGTCAACCGGAATTTTTTCACCCGGTCGAATTACGATCGTATCGCCGGTCAGAACGTCATCGATGAATAGTTCTTTTTCCATCCCGCCACGAATAATCCGGACTGTTTTAGGCTGCAATCCCATAAGTTTTTTAATAGCGCCGGAAGTCCGGGACTTGGCACGTTCTTCGAGTAGTTTTCCTAATAAAATCATTGCCAGAATGACGGCGGCCGATTCAAAATAGACGTGAGGATGAAGCCCACGGCTGTGAAAAAAATCCGGATAGATGGTATTAAACACGCTAAATGTGTAAGCAATTCCCGTACTCAACGCGACCAGCGTATCCATATTCGAAGAACGATGCTTCGCCTGTTTATAAGCATTTATAAAAAAGCTTTGGCCTGTCCAGAAAAGCAACGGTGTCGTCAGAATCATCATGATCCAATTGGCGTACGGCATATTCATGAAAAACATCCCGATGATCACGGTTGGCAATGCCAAAGCAATCGCTACAACCGTTTTAATTTTAAGTTGCCGGTAAAACTGCGCATGTTTTTTTTCCATCAACTCACGATCGCCGGTCGAATCCGAAAGCAATTCATATCCGATGCTTTTAACGGTTTTTTGCATGCTCTGCAAAGTAATTGCAGTCGGTAAGTATTCGACGTAGACATTTTTATTGGCAAAATTGACATTCGCTTTCAGAATGCCCTTTTGTGAATTCAGCATCGATTCCACGCTCGCGGCGCAACCTGCACAGGTCATTCCGCCGACCGGTAAAGTCGTTTTGATCGTGTCGACATCATAACCGAGATCGCGGATTTTTTGGGTAATTTGAGCGGGGGTGGTTTTATCGGGATTGAATTTTACGAACGCTTTTTGATTGGCAAAATTCACAGAACGTTGCAACACGCCATCAATTTGGCCAAGGCCCTTATCCACGATCATCGCGCAATGATCGCTATGAACTCCGATGAGAGGCAGTTCCACCGTTTCTACACGCTCTTGGATTTTGCCGAAAGGTTTGATCGTAACGACATTTGACATGACATCTCCTTGCAATTTGTCTCATAATATAACTTCGCAAGGAATTGAGAACGTTACATTATTTGTAAAATGAATTACAAGAATTACTGTTTGCCTACTTCATCCAAAGGTTTACGCTCCTGTTCTTTGAGACGTTTGTATTCGGAAGCGGAAAGGCCGGTAACTTTTTTGAATTGATTGGATAAATGAGCAACGCTGGAATAGCCCATTTTGTAGGCAATTTCACTAAGCGTAAGCTCGTCGTATTTGAGTAATTCTTTAACGCGTTCGATTTTCTGCTGAATAATATATTTTTCGATGGTAATGCCTTCGATCGACGAAAAAAGATTGCTTAAATAATGGTAATCCGCATTGACAGCTTGGACGATATAATCCGAGTAATTGCCGGTCATTTCTTCTTTGTCCTCGTTGTGATGAACCAATGCGATGATCGCATTTTTAATTTTTTCGATTGTTTTCGAACGTTTGTCATCCACCAGATCAAATCCGTTTTCTATTAGTTTTTTACGTATACTTTCACGATCCGGATTTCCCGATTTTTCAATAATGACCGCTTCGCCGAGCGTTACATTCTGAACTTCCACGCCTAATTTTTGCAATTCTTCTTTTACGACGCGGACGCAACGATTGCATACCATATTTTTGATATGGAGTACGGTGGTTTGATCGCTCATATTTTGGTGTTTAAATTTCAAAAAAACCGATGGAATGTACAATGTTAAATCAACGCAAACAAGAACTTTGCTCCGTCAAAAATTTAATTGCAATTCATTTCCAAAAGTATTAATTTGGACGGCCTTTTTTTGCGGAGGAGTTCGAAATTTCTTGATTTGAAAAATTCTTCCGCCGTCCTCTCTATTCAAAAGTGAAAAAAGTAACTTAACGAGGTTTGATATGCCGCTTATTTCTACGATGGCATGGTTACAGGACGCTTCGAATATGACCCACGATACCCCGCCGGTTTACGAAAATTATTTCCCGATTTTGGCATTGATGATTATAGCGACGATTATCCCGTTGGCCATTTTAGTTATCACGCACATCCTCGGCCCGCGCAAGCCAAGCGAACGTAAATTATCGGTGTATGAATCCGGCATGCCGCCCGTGGGCGATGCCCATCCTAAGTTTTCAATTAAATTTTATATCATTGGAATGCTGTTTATTTTGTTCGACATCGAAATAGTCTTTATGTATCCGTGGGCCGTGATTTACAAAAAATGGGTTTCGACCAGCTCTTTCATCCTTATCGAAGGATTGGTTTTTATCGCCATTCTTTTGGTTGGATATGCTTACGCATGGAAAAAAGGCGCTCTCGAGTGGGAATAATTTTAATTTTTGGATAGCTTATGGAAAAAAATTCATCGGATAATCCGACGGTTGATAAACTCAAAGCGACTTTCGGATCGGAAATTTTAAAGACAGAGATGTTTCGCAATCAACTCACCGTTATTGTCAAGCGTGAGCGAATTACGGAAATCATGAAATTTTTGAAAGACGATCCGGAGTTGTCCTACGACCTGCTTGTTGATCTTACGGCCGTCGACGGACTTACGATGGACATGCATCCGCGCTTCCAGGTAGTTTACCACTTACGTTCCATGCAATTCGGACGACGCGTCCGCATCAAAGCACCTGTCCCCGAATCCGACTGCAAAATTGCAAGCATGTCGTCTTTATGGCAAACGGCTAATTGGTTTGAACGTGAGACATTTGAGATGTATGGTATTACCTTTGAAGGACATCCCGATCTGCGCCGCCTTTTGACCCCCGAAGTTTTCAAAGATTACCCGTTGCGCAAAGATTATCCTTTGCGCGGTAAAGGCGAACGCGAAGTCATTCTCCCTGAAGGTTCCTAACCATAACCGTTAGCAACTCCATCCGCATTTGAAGTTTTAGATAATTTTCTGAGAAAGGTTGACGCTATGTCCGTCGAAAACCTCGAACAAATTGAATCCGTATTCGCTTCTACCAGTGACGAACTGAAGACGAAAGTCAAAGATCGCCAGAAAAAACGCCTCATAGGCGAAGACGATGAAGAATCCATTCAAGCTTGGCAAAAAAGCGATACGATGGTACTCAATTTCGGCCCGCAACATCCGGCTACTCACGGAACGTTGCGTATGGTAATGGAACTTTCGGGTGAAACGATTGTAAAACTCGATCCAAGCCCGGGCTATCTTCATACCGGATTTGAAAAATTAGGCGAGAACTATACGTTTAACCAATTTATCGCGGTCACCGACCGGATGAATTATCTCTCGCCTTTATCCAATAACATCGGTTTTGCCGAGGCAGCCGAACGCCTGCTCGGGATTGACGTTCCGCTTCGGGCACAATACATCCGCGTGATCCAGGCCGAATTATCGCGCATTGCCGATCACTTAGTTAGCATCGGTACGCATGCTTTGGATTTAGGAGCTTTTACTGTATTTCTTTATGCTTTCCGTCAGCGTGAATTTATCTACGACTTGTTTGAAATATCAACGGGCTCGCGGTTAACCACCAGTTATACACGCATTGGCGGATTGTTCCGCGATTTTCCCGAAGGTCACGAACAGCAAATCAAAGGCTGGTGCGATCAATTCCGTATCGTCTTCGATCAAATTGAAGGATTACTTAATCATAATAAAATTTTCCAGGATCGGACGCAGAATGTTGGAAAAATCGATGCGAAAACCGCTATCAATATGGGCTTGACCGGTCCCGGTCTCCGGGCTTGCGGAATCGATTATGATATTCGAAAAGATGAACCGTATTTGGTTTATGATCGGCTCGATTTTGTCGTTCCGGTCGGAAACGAAGGTGACGTATTCGAACGCTATCTTGTTCGTATGGAAGAAATGAAGCAGAGTTGCAACATGATCGAACAGTGTCTGCGTGACATGCCAAAAGATGGTCCTGTAAACGTCGATGACCACACGATCAGCCTTCCCAATAAAAGTAGAGTCTACGGAAGTATTGAAGGGCTCATTCACCACTTCAAGATCATCATGGATCAACACGGCATTGATATGCCTAAAGGCGAAGTCTATCACGCAACCGAAGCTCCGAATGGCGAACTGGGCTGGTATATAATCAGCGATGGAAAAGGCGTCCCGTACAAAGTTCACGTGCGACCGCCGTCATTCGTTCATTTCAGTATGATGCCATACTTATGCCAAGGTGGTCTGGTCGGCGACGCCGTCGCAGTCCTTGGAAGTTTGAATGTCATTGCCGGCGAGTGCGACCGTTAAATATGAAAAGGAGAAAATGATGAAGTCTAAAACAATAAACGTTTCACTTATTCTGTTGTTTGTTCTTATTGGTTATACTGTTAAAGCACAAGATAAATCGATATTATTTATTTGTGAACATGGCTCGGCTAAAAGTATAATTGCAGCGACGTATTTTCAGAAAACAGCTGCCGAAAATAATTTAAAATGGAATGCTTTGTCTCGCGGCACTCATCCGGATTCCATTTTGCAATTGGCAACACAAAGAGGTCTTGAAGGCGATGGTTTTAATACTGAATCAATGAAACCGGCGGTTTTAACTGAAAACGACATACTGAAAGCCGAAATAGTGGTAACACTGGGTTGTAAATTGCCCGAAGAATTTAACCGTTTCCAAAATAAAATTTTAGAATGGAATGACGTGCCCCCGATAAGTAAAGATTATTCGGCTGCACGCGACGTTATTAGAAAAAACATCAACCTTTTATTAAAATCGTTAAAAAGCGATTAACTAAACATAAAGAACGAGCGAGGTTGTATGAACACAATAATAAAAATTACAAGTCTGCTGTTCCTTATTTTCTCTCTTACCTTATCTAACACGTTATTTGCGCAAGATAAAAAAGACAAGAAAAAAGATAAAGATAAAAAAGAAAAAGAAGAAAAATTTGAAAAAACCGGAACGTCAGCTGATGGCTTTTTGAAGTCTGCCTTTGACATGGGTCAGGACATGAAAAAATTCAATCAAAGTTATGACGACGTCAAAATGTACGTCTATATGCTTTTGACCCAACCAACCAGCGTAGTTGGTTCTGATGTAGCCTCAGTCGTTCACGCAGCACAAGGGGCCGGAGCATTACCGGCGCAAATTGAAGTCGGTCAGCTAGGTTCCCTCGTCAAAGAAAAAGCGTCTGCGCTCAAAGACATTAAAGACGCCGCCGTTAAAAACTCCGTGATGGAATTTATCCGCACTTTCGGTGACATGACGACCGCGCTGGCTGCGATGCCTCCGGGAGCCGCCAAACTTCTAACCGAAGGCGCTGCATTACCGGATAAACTTAAAAACGAAATGACCGGACTTCAAAAAGCAAAACTTCCGAAAGTATTGGATAAAGTTAGCGACGGAAAAGGTAATTTAGAAAGTATTCAGGCTGAAGCTCCAAAATTAGGAACCAATATCACCGAAATGGTCAACGTGCTGAACGCACTGGTGGCCGCGCTTGGATCGTAATCGGCAATTCATACAGAATTATTAAATCGGATAACACGTATGGCGTTAGAATTTTCACCGGAGAAAAAGAAAGAAGTAGACTGGGCTATTTCCCGCTATCCTAACAAACAAGCGGCAATGTTGCCGGTGTTACACATTGCGCAGTATCAGTTCGGTTACATTTCGAATGAAGTAATGGAGTTGGTTGCACGCACCCTCGAACTGCCGGTTAATCGCGTGCAGGACGTCGTGACTTTTTATACGATGTACAATAAGCAACCGGTCGGCAAATATCATATCCAAGTATGTCACACGTTAGCGTGCGGCATCAATGGGGCCGCGCAAGTCGTAAACTATCTTGAAGAAAAATGCGGCGTCAAGTGCGGCGAAGGCATTTCAAAAGACGGCAAATTCTCGATCGTCAAAGCCGAATGCCTCGGTTCGTGCGGTACGGCGCCGATGATGCAGGTCAACGACGATTATTACGAAGGTCTGACGAAAGCAAAGATCGACGAATTAGTCAATAAGTGGAAATCGGAATAAATTTACCCCTCCCCAACCCTCCCCTATTTAAGGGAGGGAGACAGGGTGGGGTTAAGGAAATTATGGGCATGGAAAAAGTTCTGACGAAAATGGTGGGAATTGAAAACTCCCAAAACATTGATGTGTATCTCAAGCATGGCGGCTATCAGGCATTACCGAAAGCCTTGAAGATGACACCGGATGCTTTGATTCAGATGATGAAAGATTCCGGTGTGCGCGGGCGCGGCGGTGCAGGTTTTCCGACGGGCATGAAATGGAGTTTTCTCCCGAAAGACAATCCGAAACCGCGTTATCTTCTATGCAATGCCGATGAATCCGAACCGGGCACATTCAAAGATCGCGTATTGATGGAAGACGATCCGCATCAGGTGATTGAAGGTTTAGCCATATCATCATTTGCAATTCAGTCACACACGTGCTACATCTATATCCGCGGCGAATATGTCAAAGGCGCAAAAATTTTGAATAAAGCGATTCAGGAAGCCTACGACAAAGGGTACCTCGGAAAAAATATTTTAGGCAGTGGGTTTGATCTCGATATCACCGTTCATCGTGGCGCGGGCGCATACATCTGCGGAGAGGAAACAGGACTGATCGAATCGCTGGAAGGTAAACGCGGATGGCCGCGCATCAAACCGCCATTCCCTGCCGTTTACGGTGTTTTTGGTTGTCCTACCATTGTCAATAATGTCGAAACGCTTGTAACGCCAGTACATATTATCAATCGCGGAGTCCAATGGTGGAAAGACAATGAACCGAAATTATATTGTATGAGCGGACATCTCAATCGTCCCGGTACGTATGAAGCAAAGATGGGAACTAATTTACTCGATCTCATTAATGAATATTGCGGCGGCATTCGTCACGGCCGTAAACTGAAAGCTGTCATTCCGGGAGGCTCATCCGTTCCGGTACTACGTGCAGAAGAATGCAACGTCGCCATGGATTTTGACGCGTTGGCGAAAGTCGGATCGGCTCTCGGTTCTGCGGGATGTATGGTGATGGACGAAACGACTTGTATGGTCAATGCACTTTGGAATTTATTGAAATTTTATGCGCACGAATCGTGCGGGCAATGTACGCCTTGCCGAGAAGGCACGCATTGGCTTGAGATGATACTCGGACGGATCGAAACCGGGCGCGGACGTATGGAAGATCTCGATCTGATGCTTGAAACGGCTAACAATATTGCCGGCCGAACGATCTGTCCGCTCGGCGATGCTGCCGCCTGGCCTGTTGCCGGTTTGCCTGATCGCAATAAAGGCAACGACCTTAACGGTCAGAGTTTTGTGAACAAATTCCGCGAGGAATTTGAATATCACATCACCAATAAGAAATGTATGGTGACCATCCCTCACGAGTGGAACTGATCAAATTTGATATAAAAGGAATTTGTTATGCCTTTGGTAAAAATAGACAGTCAGGAAGTCGAAATCGGTAAAAACGAAACGGTTTTTAATGCGGCCAAACGCGTTGGAATCGATATTCCATTTTACTGCTATCATCCCGGATTGAAAATCGTTGCAAGTTGCCGTATGTGTCTGGTCGATATGGTTGGTGCGCCTAAACTTGTTCCTGCCTGTTCGACAACCGTGCCGGAATTACCCGAAGCAAAAAAGATCGAAGGCAAATTCGACGCCGTTATTTTTACGGATAATGAAAAAGTTAAAACAGCCCGCCGCGCGGTATTGGAATTTCTTTTGCTCAATCACCCGATTGACTGTCCTATTTGCGACAAAGCCGGTGAATGTAAACTGCAAGATTATTCGTTCGAGCACGGCAACGATGCGTCACGATTTGTTGAAATCAAGCGCGTTCCTCAAAAGAAAGATTTAGGGCCGTCGATATTTCTATACACATCGCGTTGCATCATGTGTTCCCGGTGCGTGCGTTTTACCGAAGAAATTTCCGGTACAGAAGAATTAAAAGTTACGTATCGAGGCTGGCATGCCGAGATTGACGTTGCACCTGAAAAACCGCTCAACAACAAAATGATGGGCAATGTCGTTGATCTATGTCCGGTCGGATGTTTGATTGATAAACATGAACGTTTTGAAGGCCGTGTGTGGAATTTTGTTCACACCGACAGCATCTGTCCAGGTTGCAGCAAAGGTTGTAATACTACTCTCGACACGATGAAACACCAAAAGTTGAATCTTGAAGAATTGGTCGATCAGGTTTACCGCATTCGGCCACGGGAAAATATGACCGTCAATCAATGGTGGATTTGCGACGACGGACGTTATCATCTGGAGACTGATAAAAAGAAAACACGTATCATGGTCCCGCACGTCAAGCAAGGCAGCAAACTCGCCGAAGTATCCTGGGCGGAAGCGTTGAGCGTATCGCTTCAAAAAATCAAAGCCGTCAGCACCAAAGAAGTTGCCTTAATTGGCAGCCCTTATGCATCCAATGAAGAAAATTATTTATTGGGCAAACTGGCTCGTTTATTAGGAACCGGCCTTGACGTGAGTAAGCCGATTTATGGAGACACTCAGACATTCAAAACGGATAAAAATCCGTATCCATTTACGATCGAAAGCGAAAAAGCGCCAAATTACCGCGGTGCAAAAACAACTTTAAGTCTCACCGATTCGCAATTGGATAAAACTATAGCGGATAAAAAAGTTGTGATTATGCTTGGCAGTCACAATGTTGAGTTAAAATCGAAGCCGGAAACACTAATTGTGATTGGCTCATTTGAAGACGCCGTTACAGCCCAAGCCGACGTACTTTTACCGGCGGCTCTTTTTACAGAGACCAGCGGTACTTATACCAATAAAGATGGCGCTGTGCAGAAATTTAACCGTGCGATCAACGCTTTGGGTGAGTCCAAAGCGATCTGGCAAATTTTGGTTGAATTAGCTTCAGGTCTTGGTCAAAGTTGGTATTACGAAAACGTTGGTGACGTCGCCAAAGAAATGATCGAAAACGTCAACGCCTATAAAACTCTTGAACTCGATAAACTGTATCCGCAGTTTTCGACTTTGAACGAACAAATGGTTGTGTAATTATAAATTGAAGAGCCTGTCATGGAAGCTTTGATGCCATTTCTGCCTTACATTTTTATTTTGGTTCTGCTGGTTTTGTACCTTTCAGTCGTACCTATTATGATCCAGGTCGAGCGCAAAGTAAGCGCATGGGTGCAATACCGTATCGGGCCGAATCGTGTAGGACCGCGCGGTTTATTACAACCGATTGCCGATGCACTTAAATTTTTGGCTAAAGAAGACGTCATTCCGAATCACGTCAATAAATGGCTTTATATTTTTGCACCGACGCTGATGGTATTCCCTGCGTTTTTCGTTTTCGGTGTGATTCCTTTCGGTGCGATCATGATCAATGGGCAGGAAATTTTGGTCCAAGTCGGCAAAACCAATATTGGAATTTTATACGTGTTGGCGGTCTCTTCACTCGGTGTATATGCCATTACCTTTGGCTCATGGGCTTCCAATAATAAATATTCACTGATCGGCGGATTACGTTCCGCTGCGCAAATGATGAGTTACGAATTGCCTATGGGACTCAGTATTCTTGGAATGATCATGGTGGTCGGCTCATTAAGGCTAGAAGACATTGTCCGTTTTCAAATTGAAAACGGTTGGGGTATTGTATTGCAACCGATGGGTGCATTAGTATTTATAGTCACGGCTTTCGCAGAAACAAACCGCTTGCCGTTCGATTTGACGGAAGCGGAAGCAGAACTAGTCGGCGGCTATCATACAGAATACTCGTCGATGAAATTCGCCATGTTTTTCTTAGGTGAGTATTGCAATATGTTTACTGCATCGGCCATGATTACTTGTCTTTTTTTGGGTGGATGGCACGTTCCGTTTATCGGATCGTTGGGACTGGATCCGGCCATTGTCGGCTACATCCAAGTTGTTGCGATGCTGATGAAATTAGGTTTCCTGATGTTCTTTTTCGTGTGGGTTCGCTGGAGTTTGCCGCGATTCCGGTATGATCAATTGATGAATTTAGGCTGGAAAAAATTAATTCCATTAGCGCTCGCAAACGTGATTGTCACGGCGATTGTTATGGCAATGTGATCAAAGCTAGATTATTTGTAAAATTCTAAATAAGGCTTTTTTATGGCTGTAAATGTGAAAAACGTCTCTATGCCGCGTGGCAAAAACTGGGTTGATCTGACCTACATCATTCCGGTAATGAAGGGTTTGGCCATCACGCTTCAGCATCTTTTCAAGCGCAAGCTGGTTCTGAAGTATCCGGAAGAGAAAAAAGTTTTACCGCCAAATTATCGCGGACTCCACATGCTTACGCGGGATGAAAAAGGCCGTGAAAAATGCGTGGCGTGCGAAATGTGTTCGACAGCCTGTCCGGCCGATTGTATCCGTATCGTTGCGGGCGACGGTGGATGGGATGACAGCCGTGAGAAACATCCTGTTGCGTTTGAAATCGATGAATTGCGCTGCATCTACTGCGGTATGTGCGTTGAAGCGTGCCCGGAAGACGCCATCGATATGACGGACATGCATAATCTGGCCGACTACACGCGCCAGGATTTTATTTATAATAAAGAGAGATTGTTGGGTGTGTATGACGAATATATCAAACGCCATCCTGATCGTGCCAAGCGCCGCGACGGACAATACAAGGCTATGAAAAATTCGAGCTACTTTACCGTGAATGATGTTCACCACGCCAATCAGCATTCATCGCACTGAAAATTATTGATTCAGGAAATTTAGAGGCACTATGGAAACTGTCATGTCATATTTTATGTTGAATCCCGCGTTTTATATTTTTGCAGGCCTGGCCGTGATTCTTGCTATTTTTATGATCACGATTCCTAATCCTGTATACAGCGCGATTTTTCTCGTGCTCACTTTTTTCTGCATCAGTGTAATTTATATTACACTGGAAGCTGAATTTATTGCCGCTATTCAGGTTCTGGTTTATACCGGGGCGATCATGGTGCTGTTTCTGTTTGTCATTATGTTACTCAATCTCGGACGCGATGCCGATCTGGCCGAACATTCCGGCCCGATGAAATACATTTCGATCATTGTGGCATTTGCCATATTAATTCAAATCGGCTTGGCCGCAAAAGTTACCGTTAATATCGGCGAAAAAGGAATGTTCCCAATCGAGAAAGTCCGTGAAATCGGTAATACGGAAACGATTGCCGGTCTTTTGTTTTCCGATTATTTATATCCTTTTGAGATCGCGTCCATCCTGTTATTGCTCGGTATGGTCGGCGCAATTATTATTTCTAAGAAACGAGTCGAATAAGATAACTTTCGGAGTTTGTATGGTTCCTTTAGCGCATTACCTGATTTTTACGGCAATCCTTTTTACACTCGGCGTAGTGGGTGTTCTGACGAGGCGCAATGCGATCATCGTTTTCATGTCGATTGAATTGATGCTCAATTCCGTCAACCTGAGTATGGTGACGTTTGCAAGATTTCTTAATTCGATGGACGGGCAAATTGCCGTTTTTCTGGTCATGACGGTAGCTGCTGCCGAAGTAGCTGTGGGATTGGCTTTGATCGTGGCGATTTACCGAAAGAAAGAAACGATCAATATCGACGAAATGCATATCATGCAGGGATAATGACAAGCCGTCATTGTCGGCTTGTTTTACGATTTAGACTATATTAGTTCGGAGTTTTTCAATGGATTTGATTCTGATACTCATCCCGCTCATTCCTCTCGCCGGAGCGGCGATCAATACATTTTTCGGGCGAATGATGGAAGGTTCGTCTCATGCGCATGGCGATGTACATGGAAGCGAAAGCGAACACCACACTAAACCTATTCCTGGAATTCTCGCATGTACGATGGTCGGCATTTCTTTTGTGTTATCGCTGGTTGTGTTTTTCGATGTTTTAAATGGCCAGCGATTTAATGTCGATTATTTCGAATGGATTGTTGCAGGCAATTTTCGTGCAACCTTGGGATTCTTGATCGATCCGTTGTCAGCAACAATGCTGTTGATCGTAACGGGAATCGGTTTTCTGATTCATGTTTATGCCCTGGGCTACATGGCGCACGATCCGGATCGTCCAAGGTTCTTTACGTATTTAAACCTTTTTATTTTTTCGATGCTGATGCTCGTGATGGGCAATAATCTTTTGGTCATGTTTTTCGGATGGGAAGCGGTCGGATTGTGCTCTTATCTTCTGATCGGATATTTTTATAAAAAACAAAGTGCGACCGATGCAGGGAAAAAAGCTTTTATTGTTAATCGTATCGGCGATTTCGGATTTGGATTAGGAATTTTTCTGATTTTCGGTACATTTGGTACAATCCATTTCGATCAACTTTTTGCAGCCATTCACAATCATCCTAATTTATTTGCAATCGCTACGACGATGACGGCCATCGGAATGTTACTCTTTGTCGGAGCGATGGGAAAATCGGCGCAGATTCCATTATATGTATGGTTACCGGATGCAATGGAAGGCCCGACACCGGTATCGGCGTTGATTCATGCCGCAACGATGGTGACCGCAGGCGTATTTATGGTCGCACGTTGTAATCCGATTTATTCATTCGACATCGGTCCTGCAGGCCATATTTTTGGCATGAGCGCCGGAGATTTGGTGACCTATGTCGGATGCGCAACGGCCGTATTTGCTGCCACGATCGGCCTGGTGCAAACCGATATTAAGAAAGTTCTCGCTTATTCGACTGTCAGTCAATTGGGATATATGTTCATCGGCGTGGGCGTAGGCGCGTATTCGGCAGGTGTTTTTCATTTGCTCACACACGCATTCTTCAAAGCTTTATTGTTTCTTGGCGCCGGCAGTGTGATTCACGTGATGGAACATGGCTTACACAAAATTGGTTCGCATGATGATCCGCAGGATATTCGCAATATGGGCGGCTTGTATTCGAAAGCGAAAGTTACAGCCATTACATTTATTGCCGGTTGGATTGCGATCAGTGGTATTCCGCCGTTTTCAGGCTTCTTCAGTAAAGATGAAATTTTATCGGCGGCATATCATGAGGGGTATAACGGCGTCTTCTGGCTCGGAATTCTTGGCGCAATGATGACGGCATTTTATATGTCCCGCCTTGTTTTCCTCACATTTTTCGGCGAAAGCCGGACAAAACCCGAAGCCCGTGAACATTTACATGAATCGACTTCAGTTATGACTGTGCCGTTGATGATCCTAGCGTTTTTTGC
>JAIBAF010000047.1 GCA_019695335.1 bacterium | reverse complement strand
ATAAAAAACTGGCGCCATTTTTCGTTACGGCTTAACATGAAAATCCGGATAGACAAAAACGATGCCACCCAAAGGCACACGATCAGCCAGAAAATAAACGGTGGAACAAAACTCAGGTTTTCGGCAATGATACGTTTTCGCGAATCGATAATCGTATATTCGGCGAAATACATGATCACGAAAACAGGAAGGTAAAAAAATAGAGGGATAATTTTATATCGAACGCCGCTTTGGCCGACAAGGCTTTTGGCGTGATCCAGAAACGACGCATGAACGTGCACGATCAACGGCGGTAAAAAAGCAATCGTGTAGATAGCCGCAAAGTGAAATTTTGAATATACTTCTAACGCCTCACGCCCGAAAATCTGTTTAATAATGATCGCAAGAAACTGCGATCCGTGCCACACCGTCAAAACCGCAACCAATGCGATGAAGACAAATTCATGAAAAAGTTTGTTGGGACGTTTGATCAATTCGCCCAGAAGCACCGCGTACAAAATCGTACCGATAAAAAAGCCCAACAAAACAAGTAAGTCGTACCCAATCATAGTATGATCCGTTATCGGATTTGGCGGATGGAATATCCGTCCGTCTCGAACTGGATTGCCCCGTGATGATCCGTACGCCAAACGGCGCTGCCGGCACGGTAAAGATAATCAACGACTTTCGGAGAAGGGTGATTAAACTTATTAAATTGACCGCACGAGAGAATCGTATAATGCGGCTGAACTCTCGATAAAAAACCAACGGTCAACCCGTTGGAAGAACCGTGATGCGAAGCTTTCAGGATATCCGATTTTAAAAAATCCTCGTAATGCTCGAGCGCATGAAGCGACGACTCTTCGGCGTCACCCGTCAATATTATGCTTTTTTGAAGATACTGTAGCTTCATCACTATCGACGCATTGTTTGTATTTAATGGTGCTTGCGAAACGGCTGAAACAAATCCGGATTTCGGATGCAGGAAATATACGTTTACCGCTTCATCAATTGCAAGGAAATCGCCTGAATGAACCACTCGTCGTGTGATGCCTTTTTGTTCGATCAAATTGAGAATATTAAAATAGCTTTCGGAATTATAAAATTGCCCGCTTTCCCACACTTCATTGACTTCAAAATTTCGTAACAAATATTCAATGCCACCGATATGATCATCATGGGGATGCGACATTACTAAGTAATCAATGGTTGTGATGCCGGCCCGACGCAGAAACGGCGCAACAATTTTTTCTCCGTTATCAAAGTCCGGTTCTTTATCGCCCGCGTCCACCACCATTGTTTTTCCACCGGGTAATTGAATGACCGTACAATCCCCTTGTCCGACATCTAAAAAATTTATGCGCATCGGAGTTGCCCAAAAAACCGGCTTCCACATGAAAATCATTAAGACTACAATTGTTACAATCAATCCGATTTTTCGAATCACCAGATTGGACCAGTTCATTACATAGAATAAAAATAAATAAAACGTAACCAAGCCCACAGAATTTAGTTGGTAATATTCGACGTACGCCAACGGCCATTTCGACGACCATTGCGCTATTTGGATCATCAGCCAGATCACGTATTCATTAACGTGCGCGTACCACGATGACATAATCGGTGAAAAGGCTCCGGCGATCGCCGCGAAAAAGCCCAATCCCATAGCCGCGCTAGAAAGCGGAACAACGGCAACATTTGATACCAATGCGACTAACGGAATTTTATTAAAATAATAGGCGCTAAAAGGCACCGTTCCAATCTGGGCTGCCACCGAAACCATCAACAGCGACCAGACTTTATCTTTAAAATCCATTTCCGGTTTCTTGAAAAAACCAATGCGCTTGCTGGCCGATTCCAGTTTCGGATAAAAAAGAACGATCGAAAGTACGGCTGCAAACGACAATTGTAATCCAATATCAAATAAAGACAACGGATCAAAAAACAAAATGATTAACAATGCCACAAACAAGCTGTTGACAATATTCCGCCGGCGTTGCAATAATCCGCCTGCCAAAACTACGGTCGTCATCAATGCTGCCCGAACCACCGAAGGCACAAATTCGCCGATACAAACGTAAATTCCTAAACAAACGATGGTCATTCCAATCCGCCAGCCATAAGGAATCCTGAGAAAACTGAAAATACCGAGCAGCAAAGCGGAAATAAAAACAACATGTAAACCGCTTAAGGATAAAATGTGAATTGTTCCGCTTAGAGAAAACGCCTGAATAACTTCATTTGGAATTTCACTACGTTCCCCTACCAGTAATCCGGTAAGAACGGACGCCGAGAGAGGGGATAGTTGTTGTTCGTTGAGACGCATGACATAATGCTTGATAGGCAAAACAAAGCGGCTGAAAAATGGATTACCAAAGTTTTTACCGGTAGACCGAATATTGGTCGAATCCCGGATGTACATCAGTCCCCAAATATTCTGGCGGACCAGATAGGCTCGATAATCAAACTCACCAGGATTGCGCTCGTTGCGAGGTTTGAGAAGAGTTCCGTACACCTCGAGTTCATCGCCGTAAGCAATGGGCTTTCTGCCCCCCGCGCGTAATGTCAACAGAACTTTTCCTTCAGTTTTAAAAAACAAATTTTGTGACAACCGGATTTCATTCACATCCATTACAACTTTTGTTTTCTCATGATTCGCATCGGGGTCGCTGGCAATAATGCCTCGTAACACAACCGGTTTTCCAAGATCGGCAAAATGGGCAATGTGTTCGGCCGGTAATTTTTCCGTTGGCATGCGCGCGGCGGCGATCAATATGACTAGAGGAATGACCATCGACACATCAACACGGTATTGAAGTAAAAAACAGGCTATTCCTAATAATCCAATCGCTATCAATGAAAAAATCAATGAATGATTGGCGGGAAATTCTGAAGATAAATGAAAAAAATGGATAAAAAATACGGCTACTGCAAACAGCAGAGAAAGTTTAATGGCCGGAAAACGTTGTCCCCAGCTAACTGGCGGTGGGTTCATAATATTCCAACATCTCCACGCCGGACCCAGCCGACTTTGCCGTCAACAAGGCGAATCTCGATCCAATCATCCGACGTCGAACGTATTTCAACTTTGGTACCTTCGTGTAAAATAAAAACTGTTGAAGCAGCCGGATCGGGTTCGCTTTTAATATCGCAAACACCGCTCAGTATGACCGCTTCTTCTTTGGTAGAGTCGATATATACGCGGGCAGCAAAAATATAAGCCAGTATAACGAATACCGAGACAATTCCGTATAAAGAGTGATTAAAATAACGCGGCCGATGTTGGAAAAACATCTTAATGAGTAACATTAGCAATAAAAAATTCCACAAAATTACGGTGGTAACTACGAGCGTGTTGATGGAAAAAAAATAGAGCGCCCGGCGATAATAATGAAAAAGAAAAAAATCAGGAGGAACAATGATTTGATCTTTGAGATAGGCGTGAGTTATTTCAAGATTGAAAAGAATATCGTCATCGTCTGGCGCCAAACGCAATGCTTTTTCATAGAAAAAAACAGCGTAGCCGTATTTTTTTTGCTTGAAGCAACTGTTCGCTAAATTATAATACACCTCATACAAGACGTTGCCTTGAGATAATAATTGTTGATACGCTGCTTCCGCTTCCGCATAATGTTTGTTGCGATACAATTCACCGGCTCGCTCGAAAATACTTTCAGGTGCTTCGCTGACCTGGGCGACGGCAGATGCGGCCAATAATAACCATCCAAAAATTCGAATCATATCCGTTACAGCGCCTTATCCATGTTAAAAATCGCATCCCGAATGCGTTCATATACTGATTCGACTTTTTCGGGAACATTTCGATCGAAAGAAAACCGGGCCTGATCACAGAGCTGCAAGCACGCTACATAATCGTCGATGAGTTGTCCATCGATTTTTTTCTCACGCAACATCGTAACGAGTGTATCGGTCATTATTCCGGCTTCAGAAATTCCCAACTTGTCAGCAATCAAGCCGGTCAACGTCTTGGCCACCTCGGCATAAAAAGTCTCCAATTGACGCGCTTTTAATAATTTTTCTGCTTGATTCAAACGTTTCTTAGCCATCGGACTGGCTTTACGGTATTTTAATTTTACCGCGTCCGAGTTTTGCTGTGCCTGATAGCGTTGATAAACAAATGCCACGAGTGTCAATCCCAGCGGCCCCAACAATAAAAGAATATACCACCAACGAGTGTAAATCGGCCCATAAGTGGCTGTTAAATTTTCCGGGCTCGTTTTGATAAACCGGATGTCTTTAGCGATCAACGCTACTTCTTCTTTGGACAAATTTCCGGCAGCCGTCATTCCACGGCCTTGTTCAATCACCAACGTATGGCCTTGAGCCGATTTGAATTCATATTTCTTAGTCTCTGGATTAAAATAACTGATCGTATACTCCGGAATCTCATACGTCCGGCTCGTTCGTGGAATCGCAACAAATTCAAAAAATTTCTTACCGCTGACAATGTTGCCGTTTTTTAAAATTTCGTCAGAACTTTTAACCGGGTATTTCTCAAATTCTTCGTTAAACGGATTTTCCGGTGCGTTCACCGATTTAATATTGCCAATACCGTAAATTTCAACACGATACAAGACGGCTTCACCGGTTTTCAATTGAGTTTTATCGATAGTAGTTTTCACATCAAAAGTGCCTACTAAACCTGAAAAATCGGAAGGTTTTCCATCGATTGGCAAATCATTAACGTGTATCCTGATAGTATCGCTTGAAAATTTTTTAGTAACCACTTCTCCAAACGGATCATTGAAAGGCGTAAAAAAATCATCGAAGAGGTTGCCCTTATTTTTACGGGGAATGCGCAATTCGCACTCGATCTCAGCCGGTTCAATATTGAGATCGCCGGAATGCGTCGGAAAAACCGCCATACGTTTGATGGTATAACTCGAATATGTTTTACCGTTGATGGTTACTCGTTCAGCCTGAATCGGTTCTTTCAGCTGAAATTCTTCGGCCCAGAATCCTGGGAAATTCGGAACTTTGGTCGGCGAATATTGCGTCACAGGAACTCGGGAATAGATTCGGAATTCGACCATAACTTGTTCGCCAACATAGGCTTCTTTTTTGGCGGCCACGGCTGCAAAAAAAACATCCGCTTCACGTCCGGAAACCGAACCCGCACTTCCCGAGCTGTTTTTTCCCACAACTTCGATGGTTATGGCTTGCGTATGATATTCTTTACCGGCATTGTTAACGCTGACCGGTGGTATTGTCCAGCGGCCGGTTTGGGAAGCACGCAAGAAAAACTGGAAGCTTTTACTTTCACTTTTTCGACCATTGATGATTTGAATGGAAGTCGATTCACCGGGATTAGGATAGAGCAGTTCTATACCTTTCAATGCAGGCAATTCCGGGATGCCGCGTACATCTACGTCATTGCCGCTCACTTCGATCGAGAGCGTAAACGTCTCACCGGCTTCGATGGTGGTCCGATCAACGGTCGCTTCGCAACGGACATCCTGACCGACCAACGCCTTCGTAAAACAAAAGCTGATGATGAGAAAAAAGAAATACGTTTTCATCTGTAGAAAAAAAATAACCATGCATTTGTCAATTATCAATATTGTTTTTTAAAATTGAGCGAATCTCCAAATAATCATTGCGGAAAATTTAGCCATGTTTTCCATGATCATTGGATCCAAACCCTGCCAGATGTCTCCCGGCAAATGATAGGGATTAGTGCCTTTGTAAGCATACATAAAAAATGCCGGAACGCCTATTGCATTGAAAAAATATTGGTCTGAATTCGGGGAATTGGGCCTCGTGCTGAGCTCAAAATTAAAAAAGGATTTATTAATTTCAGATACTATTGAATATTCTTGAGGAAAATTATTAACGCCTTGTACCATAAGGCCATCATGCCCGGATCCAACTAAATCCAGATTAAGAAAAAAACGGATTTTCTTGAGAGAAACCGGTGAATGTTCAACAAAATATTTCGATCCTAAAAGCCCGACTTCCTCTCCGGAAAAAGCGACGAAAAGAATCGAGCGTTTGGGTTTCATGGCAGCAAGCGTTTCACCAACGGTCAGCATCACGGATACGCCGGAAGCATTGTCATTGGCGCCATAATAAATGGTATCAGTCATGCCTCGCTTCATGCCTAGATGATCCAAATGTGCCGTTATTACTACAAATTCATCTTTCCATTCTCCTCCTTCAATCCAGCCAACGACATTGAATGTTTCAGCGGAATCACCTTTTGTATCGGCATAAATACGCTGTTGTATGTCATGATTGGCAATTTTGAAAGGTTGAAAATACGAACGTTCCAAAAACGGTTTGACGCCCATTTGTTCAAACTGACCGGCCAACCATTGAGCAGATTTATTATAACCGGTCGTTCCCGATGCTCGCCCTTGAAACGAATCCGTTGTCAGTATTTTAACAAATTCCAAAATTTTCTTGCCGTCGACTTCGTTTATTTTTTTTTGAATTTCTGAAGAAAAAAAATGGTTTTCCGCAGGCGATAAAATTTTTTTTTGATTTAATTTATTTGTTGTATCACTCTCGGCATTGCCGGCTAAAAGACTTTTAAACGGAGCAGCGCAAAGGATGAAAACAACAACGGCGGACACATATCCGCCGTTTATATAATTTCGTAGGTTTGTTAAAAACATTTTAGAAACGATAGCTCAAGCTCACTAAAAAGCGATTTGTTTTGATTTTTTCATTCGTTGCAAAATAGTTGCCGTCTGGATCCACACCTAATAGATCATCCGTCGTGGACTGCTTCCACCAGCCGTGTTGGTAAGCGAAATCGACTTTCACTTGTTTATCCAATAAAAACGTCACCCCGCCCGACAAGTATTGCCGATTGCTGCTGACAGCTTCGACACCGTTTTTGTAGGGAGAAAAATTATAATAATAACCAGCCATCACTTTTGCTCCGAGCGACGGCACGATCGCCTCGCCACCCAAATGAAAGTTATTAGTCGAACGATAACGGGTGATAATAGTGCGATTGATGTCGCCGTCAATGTCATTAAAATTTTCATCCAGAATGTTCGAACTAAAACGTGTCTCAGTCCAATCGACGAATTCCATGCTGCTGGAGAACGTGAACAAACGGTACTTGTACGATGCGCCGATTTCGAATTTCCATGGCGACGTTAATTTATATTTCCTGAACGAATCATCGCTAATTATATATTCAGCCAGTGTGTCATCCATTCCGAGTTCGGAATAACTTGAATTTTCCTCCACATGCAAAACCGTCGGCATTGTAATATTCAGCGCTAACCGCAAATTTGGAATAGGACGCAGCAACGAACCGATTTTGAAATTGTAGCCAGTATAATCCGGAGTGATGACGAAATTGACATCACGACGATACACATCGTAAATAATATCTTCTTCATCCAATTCGTTGTACAAAACATTGACGTTATTTTTACCGGTAAAAAGATTCAAAGTAGCGCCGAGCGAGAAATTGGGTGTCAGGTCGACGGCACCGGCAAAAGACCATTGGTTAAGGCTTCCGTCGATCGTTGTTTCTTCGTTTTGCGAAAAACTTTTGCCTTCAATTATGGGTGCGCCGTTTACTTGATTAAAATTGTCAAAATGATTGACGCGATTGTAACCGAGAGCAAACACCAAACTTCCGCGATAAGTTGGAATCGGAAAAACCAATCCCAAAGCATTGATATTCGTAAATCCGTTAGTGTTTTCGGTCATTGTACCTTGATAGCCGATACGGTTATTGATGCTATGGCGCGAAAGGCTGCCGTAAAATTCCATCTTCCGGATTTGTGCCAAGCCGGCAGGATTCCAGTACGTTGCGGTAAAATCCTCCGCGATAGGTGCATACGCACCGCCCATCGCCATCGCCCTGGCGCCGGGGCCAAATTCATCGTAAAAAGGACGAATCGCGTCCTGATCCGATTGCGCATAAATCGAGACTGTTCCGAAAATCGCTATTAGAATTATAATCGATATTTTTTTCATATCCCTCACCTGCTACTGTTTTTCTTTTTTCTTGGTTGTCCTTCGCTCGCCGTAATTTCGTTTTTTGTTGTCGGAATTATTTTTTTGAGCGTTCGAACCGTTTTGCGAGTTGTCACCGGCAGACTGCTGATTTGATCGATTGGAATCGGAAGAAGACGATGCTGCCATTGATGAATTGTAAATTGGTATGAATGATGTCCCACTGCCCGCCGACACCGAGGGTGTATAAGAATTGGTAGTATTCTGTTCATTCAACGCCGAACGGCGGCGGCCGTAATGCCGTGCTGTATTAGTATTGTCATTCGATGACTCGGCGTTCTCATCATCTGAATCCGTTTCAACCGAAGAACCGTACCACCACGGACTGTTATTTTCATAATAAATTACCCATGACGACTTTTCGTCGAAAGGTGTCTCATGTCTTTCAAACGCATAATCATAAGGATCAAAAGATTCATCATGGCACGATATACATTCGCTGCGATGGGAGACGGAAGCATGAACGTCGGTATCTTTCTCTGCAATTTCCACTTGCGTGTGCATAATCACCGTATAACATCCGGACATCGCTATGGCTATAAACAGCGTCCATGCTAAAGTAAAATATATTTTAGAATTCTTTTTCATAGAATTACTTTTTATAGCTTCTGCCGCCGCCACTGCTTCTTGGAGCACTGTTTGATTTAGATTGACTGCCGCCGCTTGATGCGCTTCGTGATGCGCCGCCATTTCCCCACGAATTGGTTGACGATTTGTACGAGCGGTCACTGTTATTGGAACGTTTTGAATCGCCGGATTTCTTGGACCCGTTGTTAAATTTACGCTCACTGCCGGATTTTGCTTTTTTCTCCGTTGCCGGTTTGGCTGCCGTTTTACTGCCTGATTTATACTTGCGTTGTGTCCCTTTGGAAACGTTCTTATCTTTGCTGCCTGACTTCACATCCGAAACATTCGAAGCCGATGATGTTTTGTAGCTACGGCCACCGTATGCGCTACCTGCACTGATCGTACTGATGCCCGGCAAGAGAGGATTTTGTGAATTGGTGAAAGTATTGTAACGACGTTGCCCGTAGGAACGATTGGAATAATACGGCGAACCACCGTCATACCATGGTTGTGGATAATAATGATGATACCAGCCGCCGTAATGCGTTGGATAATAGCATCCGCCCCAATAATAGTAATCCCAATAAGGATCGTACCAATATGTATACGATGGATACCATGAATAGCCAACGGCCAAACTCCAACCGGAAGCATAAGGCCATGGGCGCCACCAAGGTGATGCATAATACCGATTGATCACAACTGTCTGGGCATCATCAGGCGCGACAACTTGTTCATCATATTCTGTAACGACCATTGAATCATCGATCGCCTCAGAATTGGATTGAGCTGCCTGATCGCCAAATTCTCCATAATATTCCTGGGATTGTTTAAGTACGGTATAACATCCTGACAGACTGAACATCCAAAAACTAAAACCAATCAGGATATAACGGAAGGGATGTTGTGTGTTCATAAAATCACCTTCACTTTCATAGACGTGAAAACCTCATCATCATTGAATACTATTAGAGCAACGAACGTGCCCTCTAGTTTAATATTTAAAACGTAATTTCGATTATCTTATTTCAAAATAAATCAGATGTTTACACTTAAAAGTCAAAACTACTGTGCAGTGCTCAAAACTACGATTGGCGTGTTAAATAATCACAACAGGATACAATTTGCAACAATGATGTCTATGTCGCTCAAAAAGCGTCATTAAAAGTAAGCCGGATTTCCCGTGAAAATTTGCCTAATTCTTTCGAATTATTGAGCACATCTTTGAGCATAAATTCAACCATCACCTTGCCGCTGAAACTTAGTTTGGCGCCTAAGTTCAGGTAACCGCGGCCATGTCCGACAATATCTTTGTTATCATTAACGGCGAAATCGTATTCGCCGACGACTGATAATTCGTCGTTGAGACTTTTATCGATCCCGACAAAAAGCGTTGGCTGATTGTCTTTATCTTTCTTTTCCGTCACAGCCCAGTTGATGCCGCCGTGAAATCCAAGATTGCCCATAAATGAATAGTTTTTACTGGCAACAGCAAAAAGTCCTCGCGATTTCTGCGTATAGCGATTGATTTTGCTGGTTGAATCGGTTGTGCGTTTAATATAGCGTCCATATCCTTGCGAATTGAATCCGATTGTGATCGCAGGCATCGCCAAGGACTCATCGATCAACCTGTAACGCACTTCCACGCCCGGCAACGGGTTAAAATCGACATTGCCTGAGCCGACAAAATTTTCGCCGCCGTAAGATATACCAAACATAAAACGATTAGTCATTCCGACGCTGATATTGGCCAGCACCCCGCCATTGGCAAACAGCCGCATACCGACTTCATAGTCGCCTTTACTGAGTACGCCGGCTGTCGGCAATTCCACCAACATTCTTTGCTCACGTGGCTTCATCTCATCTTGCGTCGTGTCCTGAGCCGACAAGATCAATGGGTACAAGGCAAGGGCGAGAAGAATCATGATGGTTTTCAAGGGAACCTCCCGAGTTAGTGGCACGATGAATTCGTCACTACTTATATACGAACAAAAATCTCACCGGTTTTGCGCCGGTGAGATTTTATTAAAGAAATTTTTTATTTACATGGCGAACTGTAATCATGGTCTGGCATCCAGTTGTAACACGAAGCCGATTTGAGTTTACCGAGACTGCCCAAAAAACAATCCGATTTTGTAGGACCATTTTGACGGCAAAAAGACGACCTTGCTTTTGCATTTTTCTCTACATCTGGAAAAGCCGCTGCCATATCGTAATACTTTGCCGCAACTAAATACGCTTCTTTAGCAGGCATATCCAATACGTTACCCGAACAATTTTTGATTCCATCACTAATAGCTTCACCAATGAGATAATCTGGGCGGCCGAATTTCTTAATGCCTTTGGCTTTAACAGCCCATTCCCAGGTTCTAGCAAATTGATTGAGATCAAGATATACCTGCGCTATATCACAAATCAAATCGGGATCTTTCTCATCAAGTGCGTATGCTTTCAACATGGCATCCAGTGCGTCTTTATGTTGTTGTTTTGCGTCATACGCTTTGGCTAACTTAACCCACGTAATTTTGCTTTTAGGATCTTTAGCAAGTATTTCCTGTGCAACTTTGATCACTTCATCAAACTGACCTTGTTTAAGTTTGTCATCCAGCAATTCGGCCATAAAGAAATCTTTAGGGGCGTCCGGTAAAGCCGTAATATATTTTTGGCACTGTTTCAACCATTGCTCTTTACCGAAATATTTGATATAGAAACTTTTGAAGGCATCCAGAACATAAACCCAGATTTCCTGATCTTTAGGGTTTTTTTCTAAATATTCGTCATAAATGATCAACGCGTCTTTGTATTTGGCCGCTTCAACTAACATTCCTGCAATACGCTTTAACTCCTCAACCGAACCCGATAAATTGTAATACTGGCGATAGTAAACGGAAGCAGAGTCAAATTGTAACACTTGTTTGTGGTACATTTCGCCAATTTTATAAATTAATTGCGCGTCTTTTGTTTCTGCATAACCCAGCTTGTAAATGGCCACGGCACTGTCGGTATGCTTCAATTTAACATAACAATCCGCCAGTTTTTCGTATACGCTTGTAAAAATGCGCTTATCTTTTTCCGGGCGTAGCTGTTTGTCGCATTCCATAGCCTGTTTAAAAAAAGGAATAGCGTTAGCATATTCTTTGTTTTTCCAATATTCACTGCCCGTACTCCAAATTTTCAAACATTCAAATTCCGGCGTACCTTCTTTAGGCGCCTGTGCTCGAGCCGGTTTCGCCTCAATGACTAAAATTATGATCAGCAGTGTAAGCAATAACCTCATAAATTAACTCCTATGTTTCTTCAAGATATGACAGCCGCCATCAGGTGAGCGGCAGTAAAGAAAAAAATAATAAGAATGGCCGGTTATCGACGTTTACGATTTTGAAACCACCGCTCGCCACCCGAAATGGAAAGGCTAAAACGCGTAACAATTTCACGTACGTTGTTTTTTGGCACAGATCCACGTTTACCGATTTCAAATGCAAACGTAAGCAAGTGACGATCTTTGTTGAAAGGCAATCCAAAACCTGTTGTAAAAAAATATTCACTGGCATATTTGCCACTGGCATTTTTACTATAAAGCGTTTGATAATAAGCTCCTGCACGAAACGTCATTCTTTCTAAAAAGGTCGCCGAGACAGAAGGATCAGGACCTTTTTCAGCACCGATGGATATCTTGTTCGCATTCCGGAAATCCAAATCCTGATTATCTAACTTTACGCCCTTCCATCCTGTATGGACAAAATCTATGCCGACTGAATAAATCTTATTAATATGATAAAATCCACCTAAGCCGAATTCAAGAGGAAAATCCATATCACGCGAGACTACTCCGACGGTATCTTCGCTAGCCGTCAAATCGGTTACATCATTAGTAAGTTGTGAAGAAAAACCGATAAATGTACCGACATTAAATTTTTCTTTTGTATACAGTGCCCCCAAAACCAATCGTGTGCCTTTAATATGCTCATCGCGCAAATCTTCCGTATCAAAAAAATCTTCATTATCCCAATTTAGTTTCCATGTCCGATCGATTGAACCGAACAAATATTGTGTCGATAAACCTATGCTCAAACTATCATACACTCTTCCGGCAAACGTCAATCCAAGCATTTGAATACCGCCATCCCCATTGAATTTTTCCTGGTAATTATAACCATCGTAGGTGGAACCCGTAACGGTAAAATCATAACCAACTCGCGAAAACCTTGACAGGTGAACGGCTGCTGCTAATCGTTTACCAAACGGCAACGCAAATGCAATTTGACTGACATTAGCCGTACTTGAATTCACACTAGTAATTCCGTTACGCGCATTCGTTGTTTCCGTAAATATGCTGGCCTCAAATCGAGCCATATTCACTCCATACAACGCTGCCGGGTTGTAAAAATTCACCGCCGTATAACTCGGTATAGCAATTGTTACGCCACCCATTCCGAGCGCACGCGTACCCGTCGGTGGATTCAGTAATCCAAAACCACCGGATGAAAAAGACGAACCCCCGGCCCATACCAACGACGGAATCATTAAAAAAAGAATCGAAAGTTTTTTCAGCATGTTGATTGCAAATCTTTCTTAGAGTTTCGGAGGCAATGTGTAATATATGACGATTTTCGGCGAATTTTCTCTATCGATGGAATTATAATAAATTCGCGTTCGGTAAATCCGGCTGAAATCGCCTTTGAATTCATCTTCATTGATCAACTGCAGACCAAAATTATTTTCCGGTTCAGCCACCCATCGTTGAAATTGTAGAGTAATGTCTAGACGGATTGTGTCGTTATTCAGATTATCCGTCAGTCTGTTTCTAAAAGTGCTGCTACCAGATAAAATATTATAATCGCCAGCATTGATTTCAATACTCCCTGGCACCCATTCATCTGGAGCGGATTCGACGCGCGTCATTTGGACTTCAAGCGAATCGCCTGCCGTATACCGGTAATTTCCGATAGGATCCGTTCTCATAACCAAAACGGCATTACTGATCGTAGCCGTTGCCGGAATTTTCCCGACATCAAATCTCAACATCGGATGGTACACCACTCCGTTACCAAGCGTCAAAACATCCGATGGCTGCGGGCTGCGATCACGGTATAAATATCCATGAATTCCGCCCGAATAGCTATTGCCATTATCAAGTGTTTTAATGACCGGTGAGACAAATATCGTATCAACTGTCACGTTACCACTTTTACGATCAATTTTCTGATAGACAAAAGTTAAACGCGGCGCTGTGCTGCTTTCAGGATTGTCAATATCCGCAGATTCAAGCGATTGACCGCTGTAAAATTGCTGTGCAAAACCCGCGCTCCCTTCGGGAAAATCGATCATAAGGCCATAATTATGCCGATTGGTATCTGTCGACGCGTACACCCAATTTTGAACCGTGTCGATAGGAAAAGGTATTGAAAATAATGTTCCAGCAGAATTCGTATTTACAATTGTTGATTGTGCAAACGATGCACCGTAATCGCGCCCTTCTTGAAACCGGTCCCACTTGATATCCGATGCCGACCAGTCACGGGTAATCGAATGAACAGTGGCTTGAAATGAACCGCCGGAACCGTACGAGGCCGAACTCACAAATTCCAACGCAGCGGACGTCACGCGAATGCTGTCATCCACACTCGTAAAGAAAAAACGCATCATGATTCGAAAATCATAATTGTCGACTGAACCAAGATAGAGGCGATTGGTTCCCACCGTGGAAATAGAATCCATGAACGAAGTATAATTCGTAATATCGTCGACGTACAACGTATCTTTTTTGATTTCGCCGGTTGCGCCATCACGGTCGAAACCTTCCAAACCGACGTCTGACGGAGCATCATCGCATGCCATGAATAATGTTAGTATCACCGCCCACCCTGCGCGTTTGAAAAAAAACAAGAACGATCCATTACCTATTTTCAAAAAAATTATTCCTCCGTTCTAAATGATGCATTAAATACGCCCGATACTGAAGAAGTAAACCTATCAGAATTTTATATTGATCTTATGACCGCAAAACTTACAATTCATGCCGCGAAGGCCGCCGAGATTGGACTGATAATCGCGGCGTTTGATGATCAGCCGTTTGCAGTTAGGACAAAACGTATCCGATACACCGTCGATATCCGTATCCGCCAGATAAATGTAATTCAGCTTTTGATTGGCAATTTTGTATGCTTTCACCATCGTTTCATTAGGCGTCATGGCAGTATCGGTCATTTTATAGTGCGGGAAAAAACGTTTAAAGTGTACGGGAATATCTTTGCTGATGCCTGCTACAAAATCCACAAAATCCCCAATCTCCTGATCGCTGTCCGTCTTACCCGTAACAAGCAAATAAGTCAATTCAAGATGTGTTTCTCTAAAAGCAATTTTAACGGAATTAAGAATCACGTCTAATTGCGCTTCGACATAACGGTCGTAAAAATCCTGGCGCATGGATTTGACGCTGATATTGATCGCGTCCATATACGGAATGATTTCACTGAAAGGCTTTTCGTTGATATATCCGTTCGACACGAGAATATTTTTTTGACCGATACCTTTGAGTTTCCGCGTTGAATCCATCAGAAATTCCCACCAAATCAACGGTTCAGTAAACGTATACGCCACACCGATGGAATGACTTTTACCGGAATAATCAAGGATCGTTTGAAGTGAAATTTCTTTGGTTTCCTTTTTTTCAAACGCGATGTCATGATTCTGGCAGAATTGACACCGTAAATTACAGCCGTTAGGTGCAATGGATAAAATTGTCGAATTCGGATAGTAATGATAAAACGGCTTTTTTTCCATCGGATCGTATGTCGCCGTTACGACTCGCCCATAATGAGTCGCGTATAATTTTCCGTCGACGTTCTTGTACCCCCAACAATCGCCTTCTTCTCCGTTTTTGATCTTACAAGTGCGGGGGCATAGCTCACACACTAAATAATCTTTTTCAGCGCGATAAAATTTTGCTTCGATCATCGTTCATTTTTCCGTGATAAGAAAATTATGCAAAAGACTGTATCAACCAGCGAGCAATATATCCACAAACCTAAATAAATGCAACCTTAAAACATGTTTTACCATAAATTTACCGTCAGGAGCAATCAATAAAATCTTGTTTCAGCCGTTTCATTTCCTTAGATTTTCGCCGTTGAAAAATTTATGAAAGGAATACGACTTTGGAACCGATCAAAAATAAAATTGTGATGATTACAGGAGCCAGCGCAGGAATCGGAGAAGCAACGGCCCGTTTATTTGCCGAAAGCGGAGCTAAAGTTATTTTAATTGCTCGCCGGAAAGAAAGATTATTTCAACTTTCCGAAAATTTAAAAAAACAATTTAAAACCGAATCCTTATCGCTTGTTTTAGACGTAACCAATCATGAAGAAGTTAAAAAAGCCATAGGTAGTCTGAAAAACGGGTGGGAAGCCATCGACATTTTAATTAATAATGCTGGCTTGGGAAAGGGATTGGACAAAATACATGAAGCAAGACCGGAACACTGGGAGCAAATGATTGATACGAATATCAAAGGCCTGTTATACGTCAGTCGTGCTGTGATACCCGGCATGGTTGCACGGAAACGCGGACATATTATTAATCTTGGTTCGGTCGCCGGCCATGAAGTATATCCCGGCGGTAATGTATATTGTGCCACCAAACACGCAGTAGCAGCGCTCAATAAAGGAATGTTGATGGATCTTGTTGATACGCCGGTACGTGTAAGCAGTATCGATCCGGGACTGGTCGAAACGGAGTTCAGCATGGTTCGATTCGACGGCGACGCCGAACGCGCCAAAAAAGTGTACGACAATATTCGAGCGCTGACGTCGGATGATATTGCTGAAATTATCTTGTTCGCTGCGACCCGCCCCGCTCATGTCAATATCAATGAAGTTATCGTAATGCCGACACAACAAGCCTCAGCTACAATCGTGAGCCGGTCGGGGAAGTAAAATCATCCGACATTTTTTTAAAACGCAAACTCTGCCGAATTAACTGAAGTGTCATGTCAAAAACTAACGCTAACAACAATCAAACTTACGATTATGTATGTTTTACTGATTTAGTGTACGAGTTCGACAGTTCGAAAAAAAATCAGATTGAGAAAAAAATCAAACGGCGGCTCAAATACTACCATTTGGGCGAATATGATCAAAACCGGGTCGAGTATATCCGGCAATTCAAAAATGATTTATATTCCGAGATTTCATTGGCTTCAAAATCAAAGTACTTCCACAAATCTCCATCCGAATTTTCCGAATCAAGTGATTTCAACATTGAGCAAATGGCGTTGGATTTATCAAAAAAATACGGCAACATCCATCCGGGAGAGCTGAAAGAAATGATCCATTTTGCTATTTATCTCTTTTATCTGCGATAGTTCCATCCTTTACCATATTAAAATCGATTCGTTTCGGAAAAAATTTGCATTTATAAAACACGTTTTATATTTTTACAAAAGTAACACATGTTTTCTATGAAAAACGTTATTGAAAAACTCGGCTTTCTTGCCGGCGGATCACGGTTTCGAAGAATTTACGAAAAAATGCAAGCCGATGGCGACAAAGCTTACAAAGAAGCTGGCTTGAATTTTAAATCGAGCTGGTTTCCTGTATATTACGTTTTGTCAAAGTCCCTCCAACCGCAGACCGTTATGGAAATTACGGACCAGATTGCTTTTTCGCACATAACAGTAAAAAATATTGTTCAGGAACTTGAACAAGAAGGACTGATCAAAATCACTCCCAACCCTGGAGACAAGCGGTCTAAGCTTATTGTGCTTAGTAAAAAGGGCCTCGCGCTTTTAGAAAATCTCAAACCGATCTGGCTGTCTTTTGCTGTTGCATTGAAAAAAATTCTGACGTTGGGACATCCGGACATCATCAACATTTTGCACCGAATCGATACGGAACTTAGAAGCCAGCCGTTGAATGAACGCCTTCGTCATCCCAATAAAGAATCTGTTGTAATTATCGATTACAAGCCAAGCCTGAAAAAATATTTGTACGAACTTGCCGGATACTGGCTGATCGGGTATCTGAAAGGGAAACTCGAAGACGATGAAAATTTTTCACTGCAAAACCCGGACGTCGCTTACCTTCAACAAGGCGGGTTTTTATTTTACGCGCGGTATCAAGAAAAATTCATTGGTTGTGTCGCACTGAAAAGACTGGATGAATCTGCCTTTGAATTGATTCACCTCTGCGTTGACCCCAAATTTCAAAGTCTCGGCGTTGCCACGAAATTGATCGACCGTTGCATTAGCCGGTGCAAAGAAAATGACATCAAAGAGCTCTGGCTTCAAACGGATTCCGGTATGCCTCAAGCCAATAAAATTTTTTACAAATTCGGTTTTACTGAACGGAAAGCACCACCTTATCTGAGGCTTTTGGAGCGAACTGAAAAAGTATTGAGGCTCGAATTATGATTCATACCATCGGATACATTGCTCTTATTCTTAATCTGTTTTCTATGACCAAGAGCAATCCTATGAGCTTAAGGATTTTTTCGTTTTTGGCGAATGCGATTTATGTCATTTATGGAATTTTTTTAAATGCGCCGCCAATCTTTATCGGATGCGGCATTGCCGTGGTCATCCATTTATTTCACATTATCAAACTGCGGAAAACAAAAGCTGTTTAACAAGTTGTCAAGGATTAAATATGAACGAGCAATTATACGTCATTCGCAATGCCCGGCCTG
The DNA here is from genome assembly GCA_019695335.1 of bacterium. Classification (NCBI taxonomy): domain Bacteria; species bacterium. The sequence continues at coordinate 10,789 of JAIBAF010000047.1, read as the reverse complement.
AAGAGTTTAAAACTGTCGGCGATCTTATGGTTTGGGTATATTCACAATTGGAAGGATTTCCAAAACAAAACGAACAGCCTGACTATTATAAAATGCTGGCTAATATCGGCGAATTAACCAAAAAACCTCACACCGAACTTATAGTCGCTGTTTCCTCTGAAGGGAAAATTGCCGGAGGTGTTGTCTATTTTAGCGATATGCAGGTTTACGGTTCCGGTGGAACGGCCACCAAAGAAAAGAACGCTTCAGGGTTCCGGTTACTCGCCGTTGATCCTGACGTGAGAGGGCATGGCATCGGCAAATTACTGACGCTGGAATGTATTCGAAAAGCAAAGGAACATAATAACAGTCAGGTTATCATTCACTCCACCAAAGCAATGCAGGTGGCGTGGAAAATGTACGAGAAACTCGGCTTCAAACGATCCGAAGATCTGGATTTTATGCAAGTCAACCTTCCTGTGTTTGGATTCAGGTTGATACTTGAATAATTTTTTTTTGACGAATTTTAATAACATTCAATTTTATTTAAAACAATCATGTTTACTGAAAAATACGGTTCAGATCTCTCGCAGGAAGGCGATTTTTTTATTCCGGATGGAAAACCTCTGGCTCTTTTTTGTTTATTTCACGGCGGATTTTGGCTCATGCCGTACGGCCGTGATCAAATGACGGCAGTGGCGCAAAAACTGGTTCAAAAGGGTTTCGCCGTTTGGAATGTCGGTTACAGGAGGATCGGTGAGAAAGGAGGTGCGTGGCCGGGAACATTTGAAGACGCTGTCGCGTCAATTAATCACGTTCATCATCTTTTCAAGACTTATCGCATTCCAAATGATACAAAAGTTGTTTTGATCGGCCACTCGGCGGGCGGCCAACTGGCTATTTGGGCCGGAAAACAAAATGAACTCGATAAACCCATACACACAGCGTTGCAAATTAAGTCCGACTTGATCGTCGGACTAGCTCCGGCTATCGATCTGGTAAAAACATTTGAAGAACGATTGGGCAATCAATCCGTACTTCATCTCCTCAAAGGTACGCCTGACGAAATACCTGAACGGTATGCATTGTACGATCCTATGCAATTCACTCCCATTAGAATTCCTCAACTGGTCATTCATGGAAAAGACGATGATGTGCTATCGGTACAATGGTCACGCAATTATGTTGAACGCATGCAATCAGCCGGAACGAGCATCGAATTGATTGAAATCGCTGGTGGCGGCCACATGGATTTTATTGATCCAAATAGTTCGGCAATCACGGCTATGACGGATTTTATGATCAAACGGTATTCGAAGTAATTGACATTTAGACGTCTCAAAAAAACATGGCCGATCATGCCGCTCGCAAGCGGCCGCCATCGATATCGTTACGATAACAAGTTTGTTCTAAACGAGTACAATGAATCATTTCAATTCTAAAAGAAAGTTAAGAAATCCATGTCTACAAGAAAAATAGTTTTCCTGGTCCTGCCTAAAATGCATTTGATGGATCTATCCGGCCCCGATCAGGTTTTTTATGAAGCAATATGCCAGGGAGCCGATTTGTCCATAGAGTATTGTTCGTTTACAAAGCATCTCAAAACTTCAGCCGGTCTACAGCTTGGAAAAATGCAAAATTTTCGCGACGTAAGAATTACGACCGGAGATTGCTTATTTATCCCGGGTGCAACCTTAAAATACATCAACTCCGATTCATTTAAATCACAGACGGCTGTTTTTGAATGGATCAGAGACTGTAATTCAAATGGAGTGAATATATGCAGTATTTGTACCGGCGCATTTGTATTAGCTCAATCGGGTATCCTCAACCATAAAAACTGTACCACGCATTTCACCGATGCTGCAGAGTTCCGAAGATATTTTCCAAAAGCCAGGGTAATCGAAAATGTTTTGTTTGTCCAAGACGGCAATATATATACCAGCGCCGGAGTAGCTTCCGGAATCGACATGGCTTTGCATATCCTCGAAAAAATCAAAGGCCCTTATTTTACTCATAAGGTGGCTCGTGAACTTGTTATCTACACGCGTCGAAGCGCTGATCAATTGCAACAGAGTATTTTTTTAGAACATCGTAACCATATTCATTCCGGTATTCACAAAGCACAAGACTACCTGATCGAAAATATTCACAAAAAAATCTCTCTGACTCAACTTGCTCAAATCGCATGTATGAGCGAGCGTAATTTTACCCGAATTTTCAAAAAAGACACTGGAATCACACCCAACCAATATGTAATGCTCATCCGAAAAGAAAAAGTAAAAGAACTCTTAAAAAGGCCCGACCTGTCGAGAAAACAGATTGTACAACAGGTTGGGTTGCGTAGCGAACGTCAATTGAACAAGTACATCTCCTGAATAACCCTTTAGGTTGATCGGCCATTTTCTCTGCTGCCATCTTTATTCCCAAATACCTCACCTTTATATCCACATTTTTTAGTTTGGCTGGAAATATACTGTTTTTGGCCGCCTTGATTACAAAACATATCTTATGTTATAACGGCAATTTTGATCACGTACATCATGATATAAAAAGTTGTTTACAGACTTCAAACTGCCAGTGAATCATGCTTGTCAGTAATAATTTAGTGACAATAAAAAATAAATAGGAAACAAGGAGAAACACCGTGAACAAAAAATCTATTATTCTTAGACTCGTTTTGATTCTTACGCTTTCATGCGGATCAGGAACCACTGACAAATGGAAATCATTAGAGTCCGAAGTGGATCCTACCGTCAAGCCGGGCGACGACTTCTTCGCTTACGGCAATGGCCGCTGGCTCAAATCGACCGAAATTCCTGCCGACAAGGTACGCTGGACTTGCCGGAATGAAATCAATGAACTCACCCGCCAGCAAGTCACAAAACTTTTCGACAGCGCCGGCACTGCAACTGCAGGATCTGATGCACGCAAAGTGGCTGATTTTCGCGCCGCTTACATGAACGAGACAGCCATTGAATCGCGGGGCATTGCGTCCATCAAGCCTTTGCTGGACAGCATCGATCACGTTGGAGATAAAACATCTTTGACTAGGCTGTTGGGCCGCCGGCTCAGGGCGGATGTCGATTGGAACAACTACCGGTCGTCCGGCATTCTTGGTTTATCAGTGGAGTCAGGCAATTTTGGCGAGAAGACATACGTGGCCTATCTTTTTCAGGGTGGATTGGGACTGTCAAACCGCGATTATTATCTCAGCAATGAGTTGTCTATGCAGGACCTTAGAATAAAATATGAGCGCTATATCGGCAGCCAATTGAAGCAGGCCGGCTTTGATCGTGTGGAACAACGAGCCAAAGCTGTGGTGGCTTTCGAAACAGCGCTGGCAAAAACGCATGCCACGTTGGAAGCGTCTAACGACGATCATAATGCGGCTAATCTATGGACGCGTACTGATTTTGCCCGCCATGCGCCCGGCCTGGATTGGTCTTTATTTTTCGCCGCGGCCGGATTAGCCGGCCAGGAAACCTTTGTTGCCTGGCAGCCCGGCGCTGTATCCGGAGTAGCGGCATTGGTCGCGTCACAATCGCTTGAGACTTGGAAAGATTATCTCCGCTTTCAAACCCTGCACGCCTATGCCGATGTATTGCCGCGCGCCTTCGCCGACGCAGCTCTGGCGATGCGTGCCGCAGTGACGAATCAGCAGCCGGCGCCGCGTTCTCAACGAGCATTTGAAGCAACCCAGTCAGCCATGAGCGACGCCATTGGGAAGATGTACGTCGACCGTTATTTCCCGGTGGAGCAAAAAACCCGGATCGAAACCATCGCAGCCAATGTCCTTAACGTACTCTGCAAACGTATAGAAACAACGGCGTGGATGGCGCAAAGTACTAGGACACAGGCTCTGACCAAATTGAAAACGTTTTACGTCGGTATTGGTTACCCAAAGACATGGCGGGACTATTCTGATCTGGTCATCGATTCGATGGACGCTATCGGCAATCTTCAGCGAACCGCCGGCCATAATTACCGGCATACTATAGCCAAGCTCGGCCAGCCGGTTGACGCTGCGCAATGGTGGATCGCACCGCATACGTCCGGCGCCATCCTTTTATTCCAACTGAACGCGGTCAATTTTGCCGCCGCATTATTACAAGCACCCAAATTCGATCCGACTTTGTCGGATGCGGCGAACTATGGTGCGATCGGCGCCATCATCGGGCATGAAGCAATCCACTTTGTAGACTTGTTGGGCGCTGAATGGGACTCCGATCGCCGCTTGCGTCGCTGGTGGACTCTCGATGACATGTCGCGGTTCGACTCCGTCGCTGAAGCGCTGGTAGAACAGTTCTCGGACTATCATCCTCTCCCCGACAAGGCCGTCAATGGCCAACTGACCCGAAGTGAAAATATTGCCGACTTAGCGGGTCTTTCCGCGGCCTTTGACGCTTACCGCATGACGCTCGGCAACCGAATCAATGACAAAGCTTACGTGCGGCAACAGGATCGGGAGTTCTTCCTCGGATTTGCACAAAGCTGGCGTAGCAAGATCACCGAAGAAGGACTGCGCACTCAGCTCGCATCGGATAACCATGCACCGGACAGTTACCGTATCGCCACAGTTCGCAATATCGATGCATGGTACGAAGCCTTCGACGTGAAGCCTGGGCAAAAACTTTACTTAGAACCCAAAGCACGAGTGCGGATTTGGTAGAGCAATAAAAATTTGATCCGCCGGTGCGGAAATCAAACGGTAATTTTTTTACATGCAAAACTAACAGACTTTTGTAAAGTACTTTAATCATTATTAACAGGTTGAACATAAATGAATAGAACTAAATCACACTCGCCCGCATTGCTCCTCATCGATATTCAAAAGGGATTTGATAACATTCAATATTGGGGAGGACAAAGAAATAATCCTTATGCCGAAGAAAACGCCAAAAATCTTTTGATGCATTGGAGGAAAAACAACCTTCCCGTTTTTCATATTCAGCATTGCTCCACTAATCCACGATCGCCTTTGCATGCCTCCAATATTGGAAACGAATTTAAGGACATTGTCAAGCCTATGTACCATGAAACCATCATTAAAAAAAATGTTAATAGCGCTTTTATCGGAACGCATTTAAAAGGATATCTGGATTATGAAAAAATCAAAAAACTCGTCATTGTTGGCCTGACTACCGACCATTGCGTATCGACGACGACGAGAATGGCGGGCAATTACGGCTTTGAGGTCTATCTTGTTTCCGATGCTACAGCGACTTTCAATAAAAAGGGGTTGAACAACCATAGTTACTCCGCCGAACTTATCCACCAAACTGCATTGGCAAGCTTGAGTGAGGAATTCGCAAAAATTATCACAACAGAATTTGTTCTACACAATATGTTCCGAACCTCGATGAATCCGGCGATAGCGCCCTGCATCGCTCAATAAAATTTATTGACTTCCAATTTCTCTGTCGTTAAAATCAGAACAAGCCAAGGGCTATCGGGCAAATATCTTTCTCTTTTTTTAAATGCTGATAAGGTTTCCAGACACGAAAATTTTACCGGTACACAACAGAAATCTGCCATTGACACTCTGGAATATTATGTTTGTTGAAAATTTGAAATTAAGACGCCTGCATCGAAATAAATTTCATTGATTTAAAATTCTTTAGCGATTAAAATAACCATGCGGCGAAATCAGAGAAATATCACTATAACAGTGAATCCGAAAATTTTTTAATAAATTCTAATGCATAATTCGGGAACTCTTCAATATGATATTCGATCGGCCTATAGAATTAGTCCTTATGCTTATTTTGCTGCTTGCAGGAAATATTTTTGCCTTTACCAAAATTACAACCCACCCTACGGACTTCCTCAATTTGTATCCGAAACTGAATCCCAATTCTTTAACAGTTTTAAAGATAATCCAGATTTTAAATATAATTACTATTATTGGCATCTGGTATTTTCAAAAATGGGGAGTCTGGGCAGCATTAACTTTAGCTCTAACTGTCATAATTCTTGACATATATTTTGAATTTATATACCACGTTTTCGTTGTAATAATAACGGTGGGATTAACGATGTGGTTCATTATTATGAATTGGCAGCTATTCTATTAATAAAAATGGAAATCATTATAAATCAACACTCGTAAAATTAGCCCACACTCCCAATAAATCCTTGAATTCCACGACTTTTTATTTTATCTTGCGCCTGCTTAAAGTCCTATATTTGCGGGATTGGCGGAATTGGCAGACGCGCCAGACTTAGGATCTGGTGGTTTTACCGTGTGGGTTCAAATCCCTCATCCCGCACTTTAATTTTATCAAAAAAAATCCTATTCAGATCAGCATCAGGATAAGATTTTTTAAGTTATTTCATTTTCAAAGGAGATGGTTTTGCAAGCAGAGATTGTCAGCCAGGAAACGAATCAGCGTAAACTTCATGTCAGTATCGGCGTGGATGAAATGCAGCCTTTTTTTGATGAAGCCTTAAATATGTACCGAGAAGAAGTTCAGATCGAAGGATTTCGCAAAGGAAAAGCGCCCAAATCAGTCGTGCAAACCCGGTTTGCCGCCGAGATTGAATCGCAGGCTTTGCCGGTAATTATCGAAGAATTTTATAAACAAGCGATCAAAGACACTAAAACGGAAGCCATCGCCATCGGCGAAATTGACAATTTGCAATACAAAAAAGGCGAACCGATGGCGTTTGACGTCGTCGTTGAAATCATGCCGGAATATTCGTTGAGCAAATATAAAGGTCTCGCCCTTACCAAAGAAGTTCACGAAATCACACAAGAAGAGATCGAAGCAACTTTGAAACGCCTTCAGGAAAATTATGCGACGACGCGCGAAGCGGAAACCGTAGCACCGGGTAATTTTGTCACCTGTGATGTACAAGCTCTGGATGACGGCAATCTGCCGATTATCGGTAAACGTTACAGCGATCGCCGGATTCCGCTCACGACGCAATACGTCGGCCAGGATATGATCGACGGTTTGACCGGCGCCAAGGTCGGCGAATCGCGGATCATTCACGTCGATCCCAGCAATATTAAAGATAACGGCGACCGCCATTTTGAAATGACCGTGCGCAAAATCGAAGAAGTACAATTACCCTCGCTCGACGATGAATTCGCCAAAGATCTCGGTTTTGATACGGTCGACGCTTTGAAAGCGGACGTGACCAATAACCTCAAAAATCGGTGGGAAGAAGAGTCGAAAAAAACATTACACGAGCGAGTGATCGACGAAATTATTAAAGAGAACGACCTCCCGTCACCGGAACCTTTAGTGCACAATGCGATTCATCGTATCATCGATATGTTTAAACAATATTCGCGCAATCAGAAAATCGATGAAGCCTTTATGCATGACAAATACCGTCCGGTTGCCATTCGCGACGTCAAGTGGCAATTGGCCAAAAAGAAATTGTTCGAATTGGAATCGATTAACGTTGATGAAACCGATATGCAGGCCTACAGGGAAAAAATTGCCAAAGCGAACAACGTGACGGTCGATAAGGTCAGCGATCAATTCAAGTCGGAAGAAGACCGCCGCCGCGTTGAAGAGTATCTGTTGGAAGAAAAATTATTCGATTTTATTCAATCGCATGCCACGATCACGGAAGTGCCTTTCCAGGAACAAGAAGAAAAACCGGAAAGCGCTTTAGCCGTTTGAACCGATTAAATTTAAAAAGGAAGTTGCATGAACGTGTATAAAGATTTTATCCAGAACGAATTCTCCAAGCTCGATGACCGCCATTTGTCCGGCATGGCATCGGCCGTTAACCAGATTCCTTTTCCGTATGTTGTCGAACAGCGCGGACAGATCGAACGCTCCTATGACATTTATTCGCGTTTGTTGATGGAAAGAATCATTTTCCTCGGAACCCCGATTGACGATACAGTGTCAAATCTGATCATCGCACAATTACTTTTTCTTGAAGCCAACGATCCTGACAAAGACATTATTATGTACATCAATAGTCCTGGTGGCAGTGTGACAGCAGGATTGGCTATTTATGATACGATGGTCTATATCAAACCCGATGTGCAAACAACTTGCATGGGATTAGCGGCGAGCATGGGCGCGATTCTCCTTATGGCTGGAACAAAAGCTAAACGGTATTCGCTTCCGCACGCCAGAATTATGGTTCACCAGCCCATGGGCGAAACACAAGGCCAATCGACGGACATTGAAATATATACTCGCGAAATCGTAACCCTGAAAAAGCACCTGAACGACATCATTGCGGAGCGTACGGGACAGCCGCATGATCGTATCGAAAAAGACACCGACCGTAACTTCTTCATGTCAGCGCAAGAGGCCAAAGAATACGGAATTATCGACGAAATACTTATCCGAAAAAAATAGTGGACTTGCCGCCCTATTGTTGTTTATATTTTTGTAAAGCAGGTATGTTATGAAAGATCACAGTCATTACGGTCGAGTGGTGTATTGTTCTTTTTGCGGTAAATCAGCCGAAGAAGTCGACAGCATCATCTCCGGCCCCAACGGCGTACACATTTGTAACGAATGCGTGCGGAATGCTTATGAAATGATTAGAGCGCACGGCTCTAAAGAAGTCAATATTCCGCTCGACGACATCACGCCCGAAAAACTCAAATCCCGTCTGGATGAATATATTATCGGTCAGGAGCGTGCGAAACGTTCCCTTTCTGTGGCCGTTTATAACCATTATAAGCGCATCAATAGCCTTCAAGACATCGACAAAGAAGTCGAACTTGAAAAAAATAATATTCTTTTAGTCGGTCCGACCGGTACCGGAAAGACCTTGCTGGCGCAAACACTTGCTCGATTTCTGAACGTTCCGTTCACGATTGCCGATGCAACCACGTTGACCGAAGCCGGATACGTCGGCGAAGACGTTGAAAATATTCTCGTACGATTATTGCAGGCGGCCAACTACGACGTCGCCGCCGCCGAAAAAGGGATCATCTACATTGACGAAATTGACAAAATTGCCCGTAAAGGCGGCAATCCATCCATTACCCGCGACGTATCGGGCGAGGGCGTACAACAAGCGCTCCTCAAGATTCTTGAAGGCACCATTGCCAATGTTCCTCCCAAAGGCGGACGTAAACATCCTGAACAAAATCTTATTAGTATTAACACAAAAAATATTTTGTTTATCTGCGGCGGCGCATTCGAAGGCATCGATAAAATTATTCAAACACGCGTCGGTAAGAAAAACATCGGTTTTACTGCAGACATTAAAAAAGACGATGAACATTCGATTTCGGAAATTCTGCAGCTTGTCGAGCCTGACGATTTGCTGGGTTTCGGCCTGATCCCCGAGCTGATCGGTCGATTACCAGTTGTGTGCGCGCTTGAAGAACTTACCGAAGACGCTTTGTTCGCTATTCTCACCCAACCCAAAAATGCTTTGGTCAAACAATATCAAAAACTTTTTGCTTTGGAGAACGTCGACATCCAATTTGAAGAGGACGCTTTGCGGGAAGTAGTGCGCCAGGCTGCTAAACGCAAAACCGGCGCACGCGGATTGCGCGCGATCATGGAAAAATTTATGGTCGACACGATGTACCAATTACCCTCCATCGAGCACGTCAAAACTTGCATCATTCATAAAGGCTGCGTTACCAACTTAGAGAAACCGGCCATGATCTTTCGCAATGAAAGCGAGATAAAAAAGACCGCATAGGTCGATAGGAGTTACGGATGATTAAGAAAGAAGACGCCAAACATCCTTCGCCGCAAGGCCGGCGTGGGGAGGGAAAGGAATCGGTACAATTTACAGTGGATGAAAAACTGATCTCTGAACTCAAAGCCAAGATGGCCGAACTTGAAAATTCGTATCTTAAAATTAAAAACGAAAACGAATTGTTATCCGAACGGCTCAATGAAACTCATGTGCTGTATCGCATCGCAGCCATGCTCAATTCGACTTACGACGTTACCAAGCTTTTCCAGATCATTCAAAGCATGGTGTTGGAGATTTCTTTCGTTGATCAATTCTCCCTCGTCGCCAAAACCGCTGACAACGAATACGAAGCGTTGCTGTTTTCCGATAAGTCGTCCAATCCGGCTTTCAAACATTTGCTGGATGTCGAACGCGAGTTGGCTGAAGAAGCGCTGGATACTCAAAAAGAAATTTATGTCGATAACATCGTATCGTACAAAGACTTTGTCAAATATATGCCGGTGAAAAATTCAGGAAGCGTCTATGCATTACCTTTGGTTTCGCAAAAACGTCCGAGCAAAGTTTTGTCCTTTCACTCAGCCCGTGCATTGCAACCCAAAGAAATTGAATTTCTGAAATTAATTTCTCACGAAGTTGCCGTTGCGGTTGATCGTACGCAAGTTTATCAGGACACACTTGAGATCTCAATCAAAGATGAATTGACTAAGATATACAATCGCCGTTACTTTAACGACCGTATTCATAAGGAATTTCATCGCGCGGAACGTTATACTCGGATCATGTCACTCATTCTCATCGATATCGATTTCTTCAAAAGTTTCAATGACACTTATGGACATCATGTCGGCGACGAAGTGTTGAAAGGTGTTTCGCATAAACTATCGGAAGGATTGCGGGATTGCGACGTATTGGCGCGGTATGGCGGCGAAGAATTCATCGTCATTTTACCGGAAACCGAGAAAGAAGGCGGTATTATTGCGGCCGAAAAATTGCGTTCTTCGATTGCGAAACATTTGTGGGAATTCCGTAATACCCTACGCAGTGATGAAAATCCGGATGAATTTATCAAAAAACAAATCACCATTTCCCTCGGAGTATCAAGCTATCCTGAAGATGGCGGATCGATTACAGAACTAATGGAAAGAGCCGACCAGAATCTTTACCA
>JAIBAF010000046.1 GCA_019695335.1 bacterium | reverse complement strand
CTAATGGAAAGAGCCGACCAGAATCTTTACCATGCCAAATTGAACGGTCGTAATCAAGTGTGCGGGCATCGCAACCCAGTCGAAGAATGATTTAAAATAAAACGATCTGAATATTCAATAAAAAATCCCCGTCAAAACTGACGGGGATTTTTATTTTCGGGTGAGCCAGGTAGGGATCGAACCTACGACCTTCGCCTTAAAAGGGCGCTGCTCTACCGGCTGAGCTACTAGCTCGACCTAAATTTGGTGCTTTTTCTCAAAGCGGGTGTAATGATACAGAAAAAAACCTCTACACGCAAGAAAAAAATCACCCGTTTTTCAAAAAATTCATGATCATACTCTTCCCTTCCTGAGTCAGGATCGATTCAGGATGAAATTGTACGCCTTCCAGTTTAGTTCCATTGACTTTTAACCCCATGATCAATCCGCCTTCAGTCCAGGCCGTTATTTCAAGCGGAGGCTTTACGGTACTTGCATCAACAATCAGTGAATGATATCGAGTTACTTTCAACGGACTTGGCAGATTGTTAAATACACCACATTTTTGATGATGGATGGTTGTGGTTTTGCCGTGGACGGGCTCTTTCGAGCGGACGACGCGTGCGCCGTAAAGCTCGGCAATACATTGATGCCCTAAACAGACACCCAAGACCGGAATTGTTTGTCCATATTGTTTTATGACCGCATTGGATATTCCGGCGTCTGCTGGGGTACCCGGACCCGGCGAAATAATAATGTGCGATGGCTTCAAGGCCTCAATCCGATCAATATCAATCTGATCATTTCTGAAAATCAACACCTCACATCCTGACAAAACGGGAACAGACTCTTTGAGTTCTGCGGCGTACTGTACGAGATTAAAAGTGAATGAATCGTAATTATCAATAACAAGAATCATAGTTATTATAAAAAAATAGGCCGCTCGTTGAAGAGCGACCTACGATGTTAATGCGAATCGGGAGAATTATTTTGCTTCTTTACGAAATGTATCGGCCAGATTCAGTTTTTCCCATTCAAATTCGGTGCGCCCAAAATGACCATAAGCGGCCGTTTCAAGATACAATGGCCTTCTGAGATTGAATCGTTCGATAATTCCTTTAGGCGTCATGTCGACGCTTTTCTGGATAATTTCGGCAATTTTGGTATCGGGAATACGACCGGTTCCATAAGTATTCACAAAAATGGAAACCGGCTGCACAACGCCAATAGCATAGGCAACTTGCACAAGACATTCTTTGGCTAATTCCGCGGCGACCACATTTTTAGCAATATGCCGTGCAGCATAAGCCGCACTACGATCGACCTTTGTCGGATCTTTGCCGGAAAAAGCACCACCACCATGTGCGCCCCAACCTCCATACGTATCAACGATAATTTTCCTGCCAGTCAAACCCGTGTCGCCGTGCGGTCCGCCAATTTCAAACCGTCCGGTCGGATTCACGTGATACACCGTTTTATTATCCAGTAATTCTGCCGGAATAACTTTTTTGATAACGTTAGCGATTACGTCGTCTTTGATTTTTGTTTGTGTAACGTCCGGATCGTGTTGTGTTGAAACGACGACGGTATTGACCCGTATCGGTTTTTTATTTTCATCATATTCAATCGTAACCTGAGATTTGGCATCGGGACGTAGATACGACATTTCAGTTCCGTTTTTACGGATATCGGCCAAGCGCTTAACTAATTTGTGCGCAAAAGAAATTGTCATCGGCATCAGTTCAGGCGTTTGATCGCAGGCATAACCGAACATCATTCCTTGATCGCCGGCGCCTCCTGTATCGACGCCCATTGCAATATCCGGCGATTGTTGGTGAATGGTAGAAATAACGCCACATGAGTCAGCATCGAAACGATAAGCATCCGTTGTATAACCGATTCTCCGGATGGTCTGACGCACTAACTCTTGTACATCAATATAGGCTTTCGTCGTAACTTCACCACTGACGATGGCCAAGCCGGTTGTCACGAGCGTTTCGCACGCTACACGACTATAGGGATCTTCCTTGATCATAGCATCCAAAATTGCATCGCTGATCTGATCGGCAACTTTATCCGGGTGGCCTTCAGAGACTGACTCGGACGTAAAAAGAAATCTCGACATAGTAGCTCCTGTTAAATTATGTGAATGAAAAAATAACCTATTAAAATAAAAAACCTCTTCAATCGTTTGAAAGAAGAGGTAAGAAAATTTATTACTTATCTCATCTTCTCCCGGTGATTTTTACCGGAACAGGAATTAGCACCTTGTCTCTCCCTTATAACAGGGAGACGGTTGCTGCGGCGTCACAGTGCCTGTCACTCGACCGCTCTTGATAAGACGTCTATGGCAAAGAACATTCACTAAAGGTGCGGCAATATAGAAAAAACCTATTCGCGTGTCAAGTAGAAATTGACGTTTACGATACGACTTTCCACGTCCGTGGATCCGTCAATTCCCCGGTGCATGCCGCGATGCCTGCAACGAATGGTGAAACAAGAAAAACATCGCCGCTCCCACCCATACGTCCGCTGAAATTTCGGTTGCTGGTAGAAGCCGTGACGGTTCCTTTTTCTGAAATACCGGGGCCGTTGCCAATGCAGGATCCGCAACCCGGTTCCGTAATTACAGCGCCGAACTCACTGAATAGCCCAATCAATCCTTCTTTAGTTGCATCGTCAAATACTTGCTGGCTGCTCGGTGTAACAACCATATGAACGCGGTCTAACTTTTTACGACCGCGGATGGCTTGCGCGACTTGTTTCAAATCTTCAAGCGATGCACCGGTACATGATACGACTACAACATTATCGACTTTAGTCCCCAAAACTTGGGTAATCGGCTTGCGATTGCGGCTGTCGCCCGGAGTCGCTACTGTAGCAGGAATATCTGCCAGATTGATTTTGTAAACCGATTCGTAAACGGCATCGTCGTCAGGATACACCAACATCGCTCGTACGTCCTGTTCTTTCAATCCTCGTTGGTCGACAAGGAATTTAACAACACGTTCGTTCGGTTCAACGACGCCGGTAGTTGCGCTGCCTTCAACGGTCATATTAGTCAAAACGGATAGTTCATCAACGGTAAATTTTTCCAATGCAGGTCCGCCAAATTGCATGATCAATGTATCGCCTGGATTCGTTTTCCATTGCTGTTCACGAAAATATGGATCCCCGATAATATGAAGGATAATGTCTTTGGGTGTCAACAAACGATGGGGATCACTGCCTTCGATCCAGATACGTACCGTTTTTGGAACGGTTACAGGAATCATTCCTGTACGTAAACCCATCGCGATGGCCGTCGAACCGAGACCGTAGGCAAAACAATTCATGACACCTGCCGTCGGTGTATGCGAATCTGTCAAAGCAATGACGTCGCCCGGTTTGGCATAACTTTCAACGACTAATCGATGACACACTCCTGCAGGCATATTGCCTCCGGGCCCATGCATGGGAATTTTCATTTCTTTACAAAATTGCGTAAGCTCCTTGGCCAAATCCTGAGCCGATTTCAAGCGTTGATTCTTGACAGTAGTCGGTACATCATCATGACCAATTAAAACAAAATGATCGTTGAAGCCGCGAACAGTTGCACGCTCACCCACAGGTGTGTTGCCGAAAGCTTTTTGGTATAAACTGCGAACGTGCCCGCCTGTATATTCATGAACGCCCAAAAAATCAGCCTTGACCAATAATTGTTCTCCCGGTTCGACCGATGACAATCCTTTACCCGGTTTATCCGTCACAATGGCTTTTCGCGCGAGAATTTTCTCTGCAATCGTCATTGGTTTTTTAGTACGGCTGCTTTCACGATACGGCAACTCGGCTTTGTTTTCCAAAAGTCGTTTTCCGAATTCGAGCAAGCCGCCGCCAAAAAATATTGATTTGTATAATGGAGATAAACTTGATTCCATGAGTGCATCAAGATCGACTGTTTCGCCCTTAAGTAATCTTTCGATTACCGCAAAATCTGTGGTAAAATACAGCCGATCGAATGTCATGTTTTCACGGAAAATCCGTTCGAGACTTTTAGCCACGACCAATTGAATACCTGCGCCGCGATGTGCCACTACAGCTACTTCGCGCGACGAACCGCTTCCATAACTCTCACCCCCTGCAACGACCGCAAAGTTGCCTTTCTGAAGATCGCCCGGATGGATAACATCATCCTTGCCCACAAGAAAATACGGTCCCAAAATTTCTTCTGTATAGCCCAGCGTACACGCTGCACCATTGATGATCGTATCAGTACTAACCCCAAAAACTAATGGTTGGTTTTTGTATTCAAAAGAGCGCCCCTCGATCTGATCGCGAACCAAAGCTGCGTCTTCCGTATAATAAAAAACTCTCTTACCCCCTAATTGAAAAGGCTTCATCAGGTAATCCTTTGAACAGTGAACGGGTGAACGTAGGCAGGTTATGTATTGCGGTCTGCTATATCATTTCAAGCAAGTGAGAATGAACTTTGACTACCGTCCTGTTTTTTTCTTGTAATAAGTATCCAGACCCTGTGAATTAACTTCAACCCAAGTAATGCTGACCTTTGTATTGGGCTTCCATTCCATGGGAACACCGTAATTATCACGGGCCGTAATGACGCCTGGATTTTTCTTCCCGATCAAAAGCAAGGCAGATCTTAGCATCGCCGTACTGATCTCATCTTCCGATAAGCCTTGTTTGTAGACATTCTCATAATAAATCTGCATCAATGATTTTACTTCGGATCTCATATCCTTGCTGCCGGTTGTATAAACGCCGGCATTAATATCATTGATCGTGCGATTGCGAGCTTCAGCATATTGCTTACGCCGTTTTTGTTCTTCCGCAGCTTTGAGTTCACCCAAGCGCTTAGCTTGATAAAGCGAATCGACATTTTCTGTACTTTTTTCGACATTAAATTTTGTTTCATCAACATATTCGGGAGGCGTTTCGTAAGTCCAGATACTGTAAAACCAGTAACCCAACCCGGCAAACACTATCAACAATGTTACATTCAATACGCGTCTTTCGCGCATCGTCAGCCCGGAACGACCGCCCCAATAACGAGATTCTTCAAAACCCCAGTTTTCAGGACGTGTACGCCACGAATTGAAAATTCTTCTTTTTTTGAACCAGATACGATAATTTTCAGGCATCTGATAAACTAGATCACGCTTGGCGTCTAACAACATCTGTTCACGACGCTGTTTGGCTTCTTCGATTTGATCGGGAGTTACTCCGGAGGATTTGGCTACGGCATCATATTCATGTTCGATCTCGGTCAGCAGGCTTTTATACGTTGACAAAGCGCTTTTAAGCTGTGTATTATCAAAGCCGAAAAACTTACCCAAACCCCAGAGATCTATACTCTCTTTTTTAGCACGCCACCACTCTTTGAAACGAGTAAAAACAGGTGTTTCAACGAGTTGATCGGCCTCATTCGTTAATGTCTCACGCGGGTCTTTGTTCATGATCGCTCTCCGTTATTCCTCTCTACGATACCTATGACTTAATATAGGAAAATGCTTTAGAATTTCAAGAAAAAGGTTGTTTTTTCATTTAAGACTGTCTTTAACCAATCATGACGCTTTCTTCAGGAAAATCGGTTTTTGCATTTTGGGGCTGCGAGGCACTGACGGCCAAGGCGATGGATAGCGTACCGACTCGGCCGATAAACATACACAAAATAATCACGAGCTTCCCGACTTCCGATAAGTGAGGTGTAATACCTCTGGTCAATCCTACCGTTGCAAAAGCCGACACCGTTTCAAAAACCAGATCAAAAATCGGCAATCCTGCTTCCGTTATCGATAAAGTAAAAACCGCAATAAAAATGCAAATGACTGAAAATGTAATTACCATAAGCGCGCGTACAATGTTCGATGACGGAATCAGTTTACCAAAAACAACGACACGATCTTGTCCGCGTAAATTACCAAACGATGAAACCAACATGATACCAAATGTTGTCGTTTTAATTCCACCACCGGTCGATCCGGGTGACGCGCCGACAAACATCAGAAATATCATCACCAGCGCTACGGGCAGGGTCAGTGCCGCAATGTCGATAGTATTAAACCCCGCCGTCCGGGTTGTAACCGCCTGAAAAACGGCATGAAAAATTTTTTCGTGAAATGAAAATCCATCTAAAACATTGTTCCACTCAAACACAGCAACCAACAACGTTCCGCCAATTATTAACAATCCGGAAATTGTCAATACAAATTTCGATTGCATGGATAATTCTTTCCGATAATGTTCCAAAATATTGCGAATAGCGCTATATTGTGTCGTTTCCGGATTCGGGTTCGCGGCAGGCTCGTCTGAATTGCGGCGGATAAAAGTTTTCACGGCATTAGTCGCCATCGTTTTCAACAAATATAAACGTGCAATAAAACGACCCAATAATTTATCAAACATATAGCTGGTCATATTGCGTAAAACGCTGAATCCAAGTCCACCAACTACAATGAGAACCATGATAACAGCTTTACCCGTCCATTGAAGTTCATTGCGCATCAGGCTATCCGGCCACAATGCAAAACCGGCATTACAAAACGCAGAAACGGAATGAAAAACCGCATAAAAAATTTGTTGCTCCATTTCTGCAAGTGAACTGACTTTCCACCCATACCACTGCCAATACAGAACGACGGCACCGGCTAGTTCAAATGCCAACGTAATAACAAAGATCTGTTTCAATGTTTTGACAGCTTCATCGAACGATGCTTCATTCAAGACATCTTTCAGCATGATCCGTTCTTTGAAACTGACGCCATCGCCGAAGAACATAGCAAAAAACGTTGCAAAAGCAATGAAACCCAATCCTCCGAGTTGAACCAAAACCAGAATCACTGTTTGTCCCATAACTGTAAAATACGTTCCTGTATCCACAACAGTCAAACCGGTCACACACAGTGCACTGGTCGCCGTAAAAAGTGCGTCGATCCATTGCAGATTTTTTCCGTGCACAACAGCTTTCGGCATCATCAGAAAAACGGCACCGACCAAAATTAAAATTAAAAAACTCAGAACAAAACTTTGCGAGGGATGAAACTTTAAAGCGGCAAGCCGGCTGCTGTATCTCAGGAAATCGGCAAGAAAACCCATAACGATCGATAATTGAGTTACAGCAATGTACATTTCCGTATAAAAACGGTAATTGACCGTATTTAACAACGTTTCAAAATATGGAATCCCAAACCAATTGAAATAAATCGCATTTTGAGTAAGAATAGCCAACGCCAGAAATAACTGGAACCATTTAGCTTTAAAATGGCGTTTTAAAAAAACTACCGTTCGAAATGAGAACGTCAACAGCGTGGCTACGATCAATTTCAATATATAATGAACGACGAAAAACCAAATAACGATACGCGTAATGCCGTCGATGATCTGGCTCCAGGAATCCGGAATAAAAAATCCATACTCCAGAATCAAAAACGACACGACGATCAAACCGATGCTGAATAAAATTTTATCTGAATACGCCGAGATATCAAACAACCATTTACGGATGCGTTTTTCACCGGAAAAAGGATTCTCGGACTGTATTTCTTTTGGTTCAGCGGTCATGCAATATAAAATTTATAATATGGTGCGGTAGAGATCGTACGTTTTGCGGTCAAAACAAACAATAACAACTTTTTTTGGCAGAGCATTCTTTATTAAAAAATTTTTGATTGTTTGAATGGCAATATTGGAAGCCTTGTCAGATGGAAATCCGTATACGCCTGTGCTGATCGCAGGAAATGCAATCGATTGAAAACCATTGGATACGGCAATTTCCAGCGATCGTTCGTAGCAAGATGCGAGCAGCGAATCTTCGTTGTATTGTCCTCCGCGCCAAACCGGCCCGACCGTGTGAATGACAAATTTTGCCGGCAGATTGAATCCCGGAGTTAATTTAGCCTCGCCGGTAGAACATCCGCCGAGTTTGCGGCAATGCGTAAGCATTTCAGGTCCGGCGGCGCGATGAATAGCCCCGTCCACACCACCGCCGCCTAGTAATGAAGTATTAGCAGCGTTCACAATTGCATCGACTGTCAACGTGGTGATGTCGCACTGAACAAGTTCGATCCGATCGAATATCACTCGATCACGCATACTTTATTTTTGCCGGTCATTTTAGCCTGATAGAGCTGTTGGTCGGCACGTTGCACTAATTCGTCGACGGTTTGGGCATCATCCGGAAAAGTCGCAACGCCGAGACTGATCGTTAAGCGCCCGTTCGGCTGTGTTTCTTCATTCGGAATATGCTCGAGTTCGACTAAACTGCGGATTTTTTCAGCCAGTTTAATGGCCGATGTTTTGGGTGTCTCCGGAAGGATCAATACAAATTCCTCTCCGCCGTAACGCGCCACCACGTCGGAAGTACGAGTACTGGTTTTGATGATTTCAGCAACTTTTCGTAACACCACATCGCCCGCTGGATGACCGTGTGTATCGTTGTAAGCTTTGAAAAAATCAATATCGATCATGATCATCGATGTTTTATACCAATGACGTTTCGATCGTTTGATTTCACGTTCAAGCTGGTGATAGAAGTATCGATAATTGAAAATTTCCGTCAAACCATCGGTAATGGCTTGTCGCTCCGCGATCAGGTATGCTTCCTTCGTGTCATCGTACAATTGGATATTTTCGATGGTCAATCCCACTGTTCTTACAAATGACTGTACCATCTGGCGCATGTTTTCGTTTAAACGCCCCTCTTCGATTCCGAGCGCTAAAACGCCCCTGACGCCGTACAAACAACAATTGAAATAATATTGACTGACATCGCGCAATTCCGCTTCAAACGATAAACTGTTCGGATCGAGTTTGTAAATTTTTTTATTCCACCAATTCGGGTCTTTGTTAATAAACGCGTGGCAGTCCGTATTTTCACAATGAAAACCTTGCTCGGCTTTCGGTCGTCCGGTAATGGGTAAAAAATAAATCGTATGTGAATGAAATGCATGAACAAACGGAGACATGCGTTTAGCCATTGTTTCGTCCGCACGTTCTGCAGCCTGCATCCAGAATTTATCGATCAAAACCGGTTCCTGATAATACACCATATCAAAAAACGGAGGTTTGACAATTGAAATCCTTTCAACGTCCGGCCTCATCGACAAATGATGACTCGAAAAAATATCCAACGTCATATCCCGCTCATTGACAACATAAATCGCTGCGCTTAACATACTCAGCTTTTCGCAGAGTAATGCCGGAAGTTCTTTATAAACTTTTTCGCGATTGGAGAACGTGAGCACTTGATTGGATACAAAATTAAACTGCATTAGGTCCTGATTATTGCGCGTCACATCGGTAACGTACTTATCCAAACGCTGATAGGCCGTCTCGAGCTTTTTATTGGATTCCGAAAGTTCCTGAATTTTTTCCGTGAGACGTTGAACAAGACGCTGGGTAAATTTTCTGAGTTCGACGGCTGAATCTTCTTTATGAAAATGACCGTCGTCGGGAACGTCCGAAGGTTTTTCGATCAATGTCCTGATGTATTTGGAAAAATGATCGAACTCAACCGGCTTGGTCAAGTAACCGTTACAGCCGGTAACGGCGGCAAACTGACGGTCGTTGGGATTACTGCCGGCGGTAATCGCTACAATAGGAATATCTTTTAACTCCTCGGACATGCGGATTTTGAGCGTCGTTTCATAACCGTCCAAACCCGGCAACATAATGTCCATCAGGATCAAATCCGGTTTTTCGGTAAACGCTTTTTCAAAACCTTCTTCGCTCGTCCGAGCAGAAATCATTTGGAAACCCATTTTGTCGACCATTTTGCCGATCAAAACCTGCGATACCGGATCATCTTCGATGTATAGGATCTTTTTCATTGTCAGTTATTTTAAACTTCCTCCACGGTCACTTCAGTTTTGATCAAATTTTTGGGGATCAGCGCCGGAAAGAACGCTACAATTTCCTGCGGCTTAGGCCGACCACCGGCAAATCCCGTCACACCGGGAGGACCGCTGGTTACCAAAGGTGCAATTTCTTTTCCAAAACGATCAACTTTGTTCTTGTCTTTGTCCTTCACACCGACGCGTAACACTACTTCGTTCACTTGTTGCGGAATTATGACAATACCGTCGTGGCATGAATTAACACCTAAAAATTCAGTGCTCGGATCGTTAAATGTTATTCCTGCCCGCTCCAGCCGTTTCCATAAAGTTTCTGCCGCTAACTTTGCTTTGTCTAACGCATCCGGACCGGAAATCGTTAATTGTCCCGACGCTTTATAGCCTTTAAGATAACTGGCGCTGACTTTAAAAAATTCCGTAGGCGGTTTACCCTGAATTCCAAAAACTTTCACACGGTTTTTGCCATTTTGCTCGAGTTGAATGGATGTAAAATCGGCGATCACATCCGGCGTGATATACCCATGAGGATCACCCATTTCATACAACAATTGTTCTGAAATCGTATCGACCGATACTAAGCCACCGGTACCTTCGTGTTTAGTGATAAAAAACGTACCGTCCGGGTACGCTTCAACCACCGGGTAACCGATATTCCACATTTCCGGCACGTCGCGCCAGCGTGTAAAATTGCCCCCGGTACATTGCGCGCCGCATTCGATAATATGGCCGGCAACCGTACCGGCAGCCAGCTTATTCCAATCATCCCATTTCCATCCAAATTCATAAACCATTGGCGCCATAGCCAAACCTGTATCTGTCGTACGACCGGCGATAATAACCTGTGCACCTTTTTCAAGCGCTTCGACCAGCGGTTTTGAACTGATATACGCATTGGCGCTCATGATTTCATGATTTTGTTTCATCAAATCATAAAGACTTTCGCCGGTATCCATGCTTTTCATGGAAACATTTTGTGATTCGAATTCACGAATCCGGTCAAGAATATTATCGCCGCTGACAACGCCGATTTTAAGGCTTTTGATTCCCAATTTTTTGGCGACGGCAAAAACCGCATCACGGCATGCGACAGGATTGACACCGCCAGCATTAGCAATAACTTTGATGTTTTTTTTCATGATGGTAGGAAGAATACGCTCCATCAGGTGTACAAAATCCGTGGCGTAGCCCAAGTCAGGTTTTTTTAATTTTTGTCGCTGCATGATCGACATCGTCACTTCAGCCAGATAATCCAGTGTGAGATAATCCAGCGGACCGCCTTGCACCAGTTGAACCGGCGCGTCGATGCTGTCACCCCAAAATCCTTGACCGTTGGCGATGTAAATTTTTTCCTTCATGGACACGATACCCGTTGCGTATGTTGATACAACCTCAAAATGGATGTTATTTCTGCTTGTTTGTGATTCGAACGTCGGATTCTTTCTCGTAAAATTCCGCCGTTTTTTTGGAAAAAGTTACGTCCCCCATTTGTTCGAAAATTTTAGACAAATCCTCGCACCCTTCCCCTTTAAGGCCTTTGATCGTGTATTCAACCGATCCGTCTTTTTTGATCGTAAATTCTATTTCCTGGACTGTTTCAGACATGTTTATCTCCACTTCCTCAAAACCAATCGTACCGACTGGCTGTCGTCGACTGTCTCTTTCACAAGATTGAATCCGGCTTTTTTCGCTTCGGTTACAACATGATGGTATGCGTATTTCTGAGTAAGTTGTTCAATAAATTTTGAATTTTTCGCAAGGATCATATCATCGCCGACGAGTTCAAATTCACCGTTTTTATTTTTAATAAATCCGACAATTCCGAACGGCGTTTTAACGGCAATATCGACATCATACACACGATTAAGCAGTGTTTTGATCTTTTTGGTTTTGAGAATTTCGCATTGAAGATCTTTTAATGCGAGACCCAAAAACGAACGTTCTTTGAGTGTCGTTTTTAACGATACAAACTTAGACATGTCCCACTTTCTTGATATTGGAAGGTCGGCATAAAGTAGCAAAAAATAAACTGTCTTGCAAACTGAAAATTGTTTTCAAATTACTTTAATTACTCAATTTAGTAAAACGTCGAAAAATTTGTCACTCTGAAAAATCGATTGCGACTGAACTTTGATAGTTTATCTTGTAGCATGGCTAAACGAAAAATTAAGAAATGGATATTCCTTTTATCTACCTTGGCTGCCGGATGGGCGGCTTATCAGTCGGGAATCATCGATACTCGTATTGATTCTTCGCAAACCCAAATTATAAAAATCATCGACGGGGATACGTTTGTCATCCGGTATGAAGGCAAAGAGGAAAAAATCAGACTGATCGGCATCGATACTCCGGAATCGAAAGCTAATATCAAAGCCGGGAAAGATGCGTCTCGATCCGGAAAAGACGTTGAAACTATAGTTGCGCAAGGCCAGTCAGCTAAACGATTTGTCGAAACGTTGATTGAACCCGGTTCATCCGTCCGCGTTGAATTGGATGTACAACACCGTGATAAATACGGGCGATTACTGGGTTATCTCTATCTCGATGACGGAAAAATGTTGAATGAAGAAATTATCAAAGCTGGTTATGCATCACCGATGACCTATCCGCCGAATGTCCGATATGAAAAACGTTTTAGAACGGCCTACCAGTGGGCGCGTGATAATAAAAAAGGGCTATGGCAATAACGCCCTTACAGCCATCCATTTTCTCTATACCATTTTACAGTTTCTTCACACCCGCGTACCCAATCAAATTTAGAAACAAAACCTAACTCTTTGCGGATTTTTTCTGAAGACGTCGTCCAGGCTTGTTGACGCAGCTCTATAATTTTTTGACGATTTAATACCGCCGGTTTTGATGAAAATTGTGAAAAAAATTCGGATACGTATGCTACGGCTATAGTCAATGTTTCAGGAACAAAAAGCGGCAGCGTCCATCGGTCCATGACTTCTTTGATTCCATTGCTCAAATCCGACCAAGAATAAATTCGCCCGTCATCCACAAAAAAGATTTGCCCGAGTCCGGCAGGATTTTCGGCCGCCAGTATAATCGCATCAATCAGATCATGAACGTAAATTAAACTCAGGTATTTTTTTTTCATCCCGAGAATGGGTTTCCAGTGACGATGAATCAATTGAAAATAGATAAAAATGTCTTTTTCACGCGGCCCATACACTGCCGGAGGCCTGATAATGGTAATGGGAAGAAATTTGCTGTATTCGACGGCGTATTTTTCTCCCTCTAGCTTGCTTTTACCGTAATATGTCAGCGGTTGCGGCAAATCGTTTTCCGTACGGGGACGTCCAATCGCTGATGGTCCTGCGGCAGCCTGTGAACTCACATGCACGATTTTTTTTATCACCGGATTGTGCTCACGACAAACTTCGTATAATAATCGGGATCCGTCGGCATTGATCTTGAAATACGTCGATTCTTTTTTGGCTTTGGTAATACCTCCTAAATGGAAAATGAAATCGACGCCTTGTACGGCAGAAATAAGTGAATCGCGATCGGTAATATCGCCTTCTACAAATTCAATGGGTAAATTTTTGAGCCATGTGAGATCGCTGGTACGTCGCACAATGCATCGTACATCGTGGCCTTTTTTAATGAGCGCCTCCGCCAAATGGCTGCCGATAAAGCCTGTTGCCCCTGTGATGAGTGATTTCAAAAAGCTATTTCGAATTTAATTGATAATGAGACCAAGGATGATTGAAGTTAATTTAAAGGCATCTCCATAATGCGATAAGTCTTATAAACCCTGCTCCCCAGACGTTCCAATGCACGATTCATGGCCGTATTATCTTCGAGAATCCATGAAAGTTCCGCCCATTGCACGCCTTTCTTTAACCCTTCTTCAAAACATTTGTGATAAAAAACGGTATCAATTCCGGAATTTCGATGTTCCTTCGTAACACCCAGCGTAATAACGCGCACTGACCGAATTTGCCCTTTGCGTGAATGCCAAAGCAATTTGAACAACCCGAATGGAAATAATTTGCCGTCATGAAGCTTGATCAGAGCCTCATTGAGATTGGGAATGGTTAGCGAAAATGCTACCGGACTGCCTTTATGTTCTGCGATCAAAACAAAATCGGGATCGACAATTTGTTTCATTTGTTTTGCCATGAAATCGAATTCCGCGTCCGTCATGGGAATGAAGCCCCAATTTTTTTCCCATGCAGCATTGTAAATGGCTTTGATCCTTTTGACCTCGTTGGCAAAATCTTTCATATTGATTTTGCGTACGGTAAATTCGTTGCGTTTCAAAATTAATTCGACGCCTCTGCGAATTCGTTCAGGAATTTCTTTTGGAGCATCGAGATAATGCGCCACTACGTCTTTGACTTTTTTCAACCCGTGTTTTTCCAGCAGCTGTACGTAATAGGCCGGATTGTAAGTCATAAGAATGACCGGCGGCCGATCAAAACTATCCACCAAAAGCCCCCATTCGTCATTCGACGAAAAACTGGCCGGACCACGCATCGCCGTCAATCCAATATTTTTCAAAAATTCCTTAGCTTTATTGAGCAATGCGTCCGCTACAGCCTGATCATTGACACACTCAAAAAGTCCGAAAAATCCGACCGTTTCGCCGTGATAGTCGTTGTGCAATTTATTATTAATAGCCGCAATTCTCCCCACGGATTCTCCGTCGCGATAGGCCATAAAAAAAGCTACTTCCCCATGATGAAAAAAAGGATTTTTTTCAGGGTCGAGAAACTCTTTGCGTTCCATGATCAGCGGCGGAACCCAATTCGGATCATCGCGATAAATTTTCCATTGAAATTTTATAAACTCCATGAGATGAGGAGGATGGATTTGGCGGATTTCAATGCTCACTTGTTCACCGTTTTTTGTGATTAATTTGGAAAACAGGTCGAAAAAGTAACCATTCACTTGTAAAGAATCAATAAAGAAAATCGTGTCCGATCACAGACTTAATTGTATAATTACATAGGCAAACCCGTTATCCAAAAAAACCTTGCATTTATAACAGTTAGAGTTTATCTTTTAAATGTTTAAAAAACAGAATTTACCTGCCTATTTTTACATTTTTGATCCGGAGCAATTGTATGAAACTCACCAGAGTTACAACAGTCGCATTAATAGTTTTTGCCTTCGTTCAAACTCTTAAAGCGCAAACCGGCAATGTTTCGGCCATGACCGATCGTTTCGGTTCTTTTTACACCTATTCGGCACAAACGCTTAATTTTGGCGATCTCTACGTATTTCAAAATACACGTTTCTTTAAAGGCAATGCCGATCGATTTGACGGCACAACAACGACGTCCAGTTCTATCAAAGACGTAAATGCCGTGCTTGGATTGCAATTTGGAATTGCGCACAATCTGGATATGATATTTCTAACCAATTTCTTTCAAACACCCAACCGTTCACCAAGTATTCCCAGCAGCGCTATTGTTTCTTTTTTCAAAAATCATGATGTACCAAGTGATTTTTTATTAAATTTTCGCTACGTGCCTTATTCCTTTTCAAAAGATAAAATCAAACTCGGTTTTATGGGAACGTTCAAATGGAAAAGCGATATTTTCCCCAATGCGCCTTTTCAGACCTACGCAACGGATAAAGCCGAAGCGGGATTTAGCGTTGTAACATCGTTGATCCAATTCCCCAAAGTGCCGGAAACGGGATATATTTTTAATTTTAACTTGCAATATTGGAATCACCTTGATAAAGGGCAGTACGTCGGTTTTACCGGCGAAGACAGTGTTCGCCGGACCGCTAATGGCAATGCTTTGGCTGATGCAGCCGTTTCTAATGGCAACACATCAAGCCTGCGATTTGGTATCGGCGGATCGTACCCTATCATGGTAGCTGAAAAATATCTGTACATTATGGCTGATGTATACGGTCTGATGTATATGACAAAGCCGCCTCAAGCAGCCTATTCACGTCAAGATTATGCCTATGCGGCTGTGGGTGTAAAGTACCAATTCTTCGATTGGTTGGCTCTGCATCTTGGCGGCGAATTCCAATTCATGAAGAAAAAGGATGCAACGGCATCGAGTCCTGTGACGGGAATTGAAGACCTGACAGTTTCCGGTTCGGACTACCCTTCCTGGCGTATTTTTACCGGCGTGAGTTTGCCTCTTTCTCCACGCGCATTGTCTTTCAAACCGGAAGATGAAATCGTCTCGGTTGATCGCGAAACACAAAAAAAACGCGAAGTGGAAAACGTTTTGTATTCAGAACAGGAGATTCAAAAACGCAGCGTCAACTTTACGCCTGTTCGTGACATGCGCAAACAATACAAAGATATCGTCGGCGGTTTAGTTAATGTGCTCCAACCTTGGGATAAGAAACCAGTCGAAGAATTTCCTGTCGAAGAATCAACGGAAGAAAAGAAAGAATCGGACACAAGCGGCAATTAGTTGTTCATAATATATTTTATTAAAGCCCGTGCCTTTTATCGCGGGCTTTTTTTATTACTTTTTTAGATGTATTTAACACTGGAAAAATAAACGTTTTTTTAATATCCTCTCCCCATTCTGAATTATTTTAGATCATAAAAATACTTATATAAGGAGTACGGAATGAAACTCACCAAGGAAATTGTGATTGTCAACGGCGCACGAACAGCCTTCGGAAAGTTCGGTGGGACATTAAAAGATTTTACGGCAACAGACCTTGGAGTTTTTGCCGCAAAAGAAGCCATCCGCCGCAGCGGAGTAAAACCTGACGAAATTGATCACGCTGTCTTCGGCAATGCGTCGCAGACAAGTGCAGACGCAATTTATCTCGCCCGTCACGTCGCTTTGAAAGCCGGATTGCCTATCACAGTACCGGCGCTTACCCTCAATCGCCTATGCGGTTCGGGATTTGAAGCTATCATTGAAGCGTGCCGGCAAATTCTGATCGGTGAATCGACGACCGTTCTCGCCGGCGGCGCGGAAAGTATGAGCCAGGCACCGTTCGTAGTACGCGGAACGCGTTTCGGTACCAATCTCGGTCAGCCGTATAAATTCGAAGATCTACTCTGGGAAGCGCTTACCGATCCTTACTGCGGTTTTTCAATGGCACAAACAGCCGAAAACCTTGCTGATAAGCTAAAGATTTCAAGAATGGATTGTGATCTTTACGCTTATCTGAGCCAGATGCGCGCCAAAGACGCCATACTCGGCGGCCGATTGAAAGAAGAAATCGCTCCGGTTGAAATCAAAACGCGCAAGGGTGTCAAAATATTTGACACCGACGAGCATCCGCGTCCGGAGACAACGGTTGAGGCTTTAAGTACGCTCCCGCCGTATTTCAAAAAAGACGGAACCATTTCTGCCGGCAACGCGAGCGGTATATGCGATGGGGCCGCTGCGGTCATCGTTACTACTATGGAAAATGCAAAAGCCAAAGGCTGGAAACCGATCGGGCGGATTTTAAGCTGGGGAATTGCCGGAGTCGAACCCTCAATCATGGGTATTGGCCCTGTGCCATCATCGCAAAAAGCGTTGCAGGATGCAGGCTTGAAAGTCAGCGATATTGACATTGTAGAAATCAATGAAGCGTTCGCGCCTCAATATATTGCCGTAGAAAAAGAACTGGGACTTAATCGTGAAGTGACCAACGTTAACGGCGGCGCTATTGCCCTTGGCCATCCGCTCGCCGCTTCAGGAACCCGCCTGACATTGACGGCGCTTTTAGAGCTCCGTCGTCGCAGTAAAAAATACGGACTCGCTTCAGCGTGTATCGGTGGCGGCCAGGGTGCAGCCATAGTTGTCGAAGCAATTAAGTAGAATTTTAGAATAATAAAAAACCTCCAAAATATTTTTTTGGAGGTTTTTTTGTTTTTATTTGATTTCAACAGATGTTTGTTAAAATTAGCCCTCAGCGACAACTCCCGCTTCTTTGGGTTTAAACGCTTCTACGGCCACTGCTTCATTCACGGCATGATCCATTTTCTCTGCAGGCCTGAAAAATTTCCAAACAAAAATACAAGCTAGTGCACAAATTAAAGTACACGCGGCTCCGCCTTCCGGACCGAACGTACCTCCGGTCAACCAGTCAGCGCCGTCTGTTTTAGAAATCGTCAAAGGATATTCAATCGCCGTGCCGCTGACCGGCAAACCTAAAATATATCCTTCCGTAAAATTCCACGCGATGTGTATACCGATCGGCAACCATAATGAACGGGTTTGCAAATACGCCAGTGACAATAAAATTCCGGCCAACACAATATTGGCAAAACCAAAAAATGATACATTCGGATTACCAAGATGAACCGCCCCGAAAAGTATCGAGAAAAACAACACGGCTATTAACTTCCCGGTTCCTTCTGTCATGGACTGGAAAATGTATCCACGGAAAAGAATTTCCTCATTGAAGCCTACAATAATAAATAATGTTATATTGATTAAAAAACCTGTGATAAAATAACTACCGTTTAATTCAGCCAACTGAATGCTGGTATTGCCCGACAATACCGGAATCAAAACGGTAAATATTTGCAGTAAAAAACCGATCAATAGCCCCCAGCCCAATTCTTTGCCGGCCTGTGAATCGAGGTTCATCCCCATTGACAAAAATTTTCGTTTGTCGATGTAATTCAGTAGCAAATAAGACGCGACGACACTTGTCAAGGTCAATACTAATTTCAGAATTGCCTCGTTCATTGTTTTTGTAATTCCTGCAGCATTCAGAATACTGACAGTAATGGCTCCGAAAAGAAATGACAAAATCGCATAAATAATTATAAATATCCCGATCCTCCAACCGGCGCGAAGTTGTTGTTTGGAGTTAATAAAAATGTCACGCATAACTTTTCTCCTGTTTTAAATGGCAGGTGTATTACGGAGGTTTAGCCTAATTGTTCTGAAAGACCTGGAAATATTTTTTTCAATTGAATGGCATCGGACATTTCAAAGTCCTGAAAATCAAATCCGGGCGATACGGTACAACCGTATAGCGTAAAGGCGCCAAGCGAACGCGCCGATTGCCAGAAATTGCCGGGAATAATGATTTGGGGGCGTTCACCGTTTTCTAAATTTACGCCAAAAATTGAACGCGTAAATTCGCCTCGCGGACTTATCATCATGAGTTCAAGCGGTGCGCCGTAATAGAAATGATAGATTTCATCATGTTTTACGCGATGCCATTCGGACCGTTGTCCTTCGCGCAGTAAAAAATAAATCGCTGTACAAACCGAACGGACATTGGTGGTTTTTGCTTCGACAGAAGAACGATACGTCTCACGGAACGAACCGCCTTCAGGGTGCGACTGCAAATTTAATTCTCGAATAATTGCTTCGGCAGTAAGCATGAGTTGAGGAGTTAGGTAAATAAAGTTTACAATAAAATCATTTTTGTACCGGCAAAAACCAATACAACGGCAAGTACACGACGAAGAGTGGATGTATCGAATCGTTGAGTGCCAAGATACGTTCCGACTAATCCTCCAGCGACAACGGCTGCAGCAAAATACGGAATGAATTCGGAAATCAAATTAGCATTTTTCCAGTTGCCTGCAAGTCCGGCAATTGAATTGACTAAAATAAATGTCACA
Source organism: bacterium (assembly GCA_019695335.1). Classification (NCBI taxonomy): domain Bacteria; species bacterium. The sequence continues at coordinate 10,301 of JAIBAF010000046.1, read as the reverse complement.
GACACGGCTGCGGCAGTTTTGGCCGTTGACCATTTGAACAAAATCAGAAGCGGTGTCAGAAAAATTCCTCCGCCGACGCCGGTCAAGCCTGATAGCAGTCCGATCCCGGCCCCGCCGATCAATGACGCCCAACGTGGCGGTTCATTAACAACTTCCGCACCTTTGAATAAAGAAGTCACAAACAACCTGAACGCTGCAAAAAGCAGAACAACCCCAACGAGAATTTTATAAGCCGATATGTGCAGATCGATAGCGCCGCCGATGTACGCCATTGGGATCGATGCAGCGGCAAACCAGAAAAATAATTTCCACGAAAAAAATCCCGCCTGATAAAACCGCCACGTTCCGATCGCGGCAACGACAATATTGAGCGCCAGCGCCGTTGGCTTCATGACCACCGGTTCAAAACTAAATAATGCCATTACCGCAAGATAGCCCGATGCTCCTGCGTGACCAACGGATGAGTACAATGCCGCCGCCGCAAACATTAATAGCGTTATAATCAATAAATCAGTTGTCACACAATCCTACTAAATAATAATAGAAACTACATTCCTACAATGTTATACCCACAATCAACATAAAGTATTTCGCCCGTAATACCGCGTGACCAAGGGCTGCACATAAAAAGGCCGGCATCGCCCACTTCCTCGACTTCGACGTTTCTGCGGAGAGGCGCTTTTTGCGGCGTGATTTCTAAAATTTTTGTAAAGCCGGAAATGCCGCGAGCCGCGAGCGTATTGATCGGTCCGGCTGAAATGGCATTAACACGGATATTAGACGCGCCAAGATCGGCCGCAAGATAACGTACGCTCGCTTCGAGCGAAGCTTTGGCAACGCCCATTACGTTATAGCCCGGAACAACCTTTTCCGAACCGTAATAAGACAGGGTAACAATCGCACCGCCTTTTTCCTGCATCAAGGGCATCGCTTCACGCGCCATACCAATCAACGAATAGGCGCTGATGTCGTGCGCTAATTTAAATCCATCCCGCGTCGTAGTATGAAAATTTTTCTCAAGATCTTCTTTATTGGCAAATGCAATCGCATGCACCAAAAAATCGAGATGCGGCATGTCTTTTCTTACATCTTCAAAAAGTTTTTTGATGTCTTCATCTTTTGAAACATCGCAGTTATACAATAACTGGCTGCCCAGTTCTGATGCAATTTCTTCGACATTTTTTTTGAGACGATCGCCCTGGTATGTGAACGCCAATTTCGCTCCTTCTCGGTGTAAACTTTTGGCAATCGCATGCGCAATGCTGCGTTTATTGGCAACGCCGCAAATCAGACCTTGTTTGCCTTGCATCAACATGGATGGGTCTCCTCTTTGAGATGAATATTCAACGATGAATTGTTTTTTGAAACATGGCAATATAGGTAAATTCAATATGTGCCACAAGCTCAAAAAAGCGATTATGAGCATCTTCGGCGCAGAATTTCGTCAAAATAATTTCGGAGCGATTTTTGTTCAGGTCGCTATCAAAACTGATATGCGGGAATTTGAATGACCTCCGATGTTAAATCCTCTAACAATTACTTAGGAGCGTGTTATGAAAAAAATCGCGTATCTCTCATTCGTTGCAATCGTACTGATTGCCCTCGTTTCATTTCTGAAAGGGGCAACCGGCGACGGTAAAATATCCGGAACAATCGCGGACACAGCAACGGGAAAACCCTTGAGCAATGTCTTAGTAAAATTGATCGGCTCAGGCGTCACAACTCAAACCGATTCGACCGGTTATTTCGTATTTACGAACATCGGAAACGGTCAATACGATTTGCTTGCAAGCCTCAATCTTTATCAAAATTTAAAAGTCGAAGATATCGATGTGATTTCCGGCAACGAAACAAATTTAGAACTTACTCTGAAAATTTTAGTTCAAGGTGAAACCAATACTGCAACCATCGCGGCTAAAGATGTAAAACCTAAAATTGCTAAAGAGCAAGGAGAGACTGAAGAACCTTTGGATATGATCATGCAAGAAAAAAGTGTCCTTAATAAAGCTGGTAAAACTGCGATGGGACGTGGCGTAGGGGTGGCTGATGGATTAGGTTCGGTAGGAGGTATCAACGGTTACGTTCCATTAAACCCGCCGAATGGCGAGAAATATTGGGACATGTATCATCACGATTACGGAACGAATCCTTTCATCGATACGGAAGACGATAATCTTTCAACGTTCGGTGCGGATGTGAGCACGGGGTCGTATGCCTTAGTGCGCAATTACATTTCACACGGTGAATTGCCGCCGAAAGACGCTGTTCGCGTGGAAGAATTTATCAATTATTTTCGCCAGGACTACGCTGTTCCAAGCGAAAAAACTTTTGCGATCCATGCTTTGACTACCGCATCACCAATCAGTAAAAATTATCAACTTGTTAAAATCGGTATTAAAGGCCGTGAAGTAAAATCGGAAAATCGTAAGCCGGCAAATTTAACATTTGTAGTCGACGTCTCCGGATCGATGGATATTGAAAATCGTCTTGGATTAGTCAAAAAGACTCTCGGTCTCCTGATCAAAGAATTACGCTCCAATGATCGCGTCGGAATCGTCACTTACGGCTCGCAGGCGCAAATTGTTTTGAATTCTACTACCAATAAAGAGGCGATCGAAGAAGCGGTGAACAGCCTTTACAGTGAAGGCTCGACCAATGCCGAAGCGGGATTGTGGAAAGGCTATCAACTTGCATCGCAGAATTTCGATCCTAACGCCATCAATCGTGTAATCTTATGCACGGACGGCGTAGCCAATAACGGCGAAACATCGTCGCAAGGTTTGCTGCAACAGATCGAAAAATTTAAAAATAAAGGAATAACGCTGACGGCGTGCGGATTCGGCATGGGTAATTACAACGACGTTTTGATCGAACAATTGGCCACCAAAGGAGACGGAACTTATTATTACATCGACGATTTGTCGGAAGCCAAACGTGTATTCGTCGAACAGCTCACCGGTACGCTCCAGGTCATTGCCAAAGATGTGAAAATCCAGATTGAATTCGATAAAGAAACCGTGAGCCGCTATCGATTGATTGGTTATGAAAAACGTGATGTCAAAGATGAAGATTTTCGTAATGATAAAGTTGACGGCGGTGAAATCGGTTCGGGGCACACCGTCACGGCGGTTTATGAAGTCAAATTAAAGAATCCGTCGGCTAATGCCATCGGTAAAATTACGATGCGTTATAAATCGCCGGATGGAAAAAATGTGACTGAACAAGACGAACCGATTCGCATGAATACAACTGAGAACAGAATGACGGCCGCACAACTTCAGTTCATCTCAAGCGTCATCCTGTATGCCGAGATTATGCGCGAAAGTTATTGGTCCAAAAACCGGGAGTTGGCTGAAGTTAAAACTATGCTTGAAAACATCGACGACAAATTCAAAAAACAATACGCTCAATATGAAGACTTCCGGGATTTGGTCAGCAATACGATGCGCTTGCAAAAAAGTAAATCGATTGGCGAATTGAAACCCGAATAAATTTCATTGAAGGAAAAATACTCCTTCCACCAGGAGACCAAAAAAGATCGCCCGTGACTGGTTGTCATGGGCGGTCTTGTTTTTAGTTTCACTTGCTTATTTCTTTTCCGAGCTTTATGTTCATTTCCATGCGATTAATTCTGCTTTGCTTTATAATTCTGACTATTTCCTGTGGCAACATGCCGTTCGGCGCGTCGCCGCTACCGGTATTGTATCAGGCAGAAGTTGACGGAAAATCAATTTGGGCCTATCGTCCGGATGAGGATCAGTTACCCATTGCGATTATGTCTGATTCAATATTTCAAAACATCCTTCCGGGTGAACAATGGTTTAAACTTGTGGTCGATTCCGGAAAAACTTATTCCATCATTGTCGATGCAGGAAATCGGGAAGATTGCGACCCATCAGTCGATCGCTCCAGATATGATTGTATTGAATTCGAACTGGCCGGCCGGAGTGCAAAACACGCCAAAGGCGATTTATTCGAATACCGTTCATTTGGATTTGAAGGTTCGCTTCACGGCGTCAAAGATAATTACAGCCCTGCAAAAGCCGCTTTGATGTTTACGCATGATTCAACGACACAATTTTTTTATTTCAAAATCCGTAACCGCTCCGTTGTGGCATTACCCGCATCAATTAAGATACTATCATTTGATAAAAAACTTTTCGGTCATCCTTTGACCAGCCCTGTATCATACGACGCCATTGCCTATTTCAATTTATTCCGTCATCGAACACGGCTTTTCAGAGGGCTGACACGTAACGGCCACGACGGCGTCGATCTGGCCAGCGATGTCGCAACCGATGATGCTTTTTATGAAGTCATTCAGGAAGTTATCGCTGTCGCGGACGGAGAAGTTCTGAAATCGCACCTGGAAAGTTGCGCTATCGGAAATGTGGTTTGGATCAAGCACGAAACTCCCTACGGTATTTTCACATCCATGTACGCTCACATGTCTTCGTCTGTTGTCGTTCCCGGACAAAAAGTTAAAAAAGGCGAACGGCTGGGTTACATTCTCGAAGAACCTTTGTGTGAAAAAGGATATTCAGGACACTTGCATTTTGAAATGTGGGATCATATCGTCACGGAATGGCACGACGGATATAGCAGCGGGAACGGCCAGATCGATCCTCTTCCAATTTTATTTGAAAAATAATTTAATCGAAGGAAAAATTTATGGCCCGTACTCCATCTAATATGACCGAGCTTGGAACAAAAGCTCCGGATTTTGATTTGCCCGATGTCGTATCGGGAAAACGGTTTACGCTCAACTCGTTTGCGAATAAACCGGCACTTCTTGTAATGTTTATTTGCAAACATTGCCCATACGTGGTACATGTTGAAAAGGAATTGGCAAAAATTGGAAAAGAATACATCTCAATCGGTATTGTCGCCATTAGTTCTAACGATGCAACCGTTTATCGTGACGATGCGCCGGACGGATTACGTGAGCAGGCCAAACGCTTGGGATTCACTTTTCCTTACCTTTATGACGAGTCGCAGGAAGTTGCAAAAAATTATGGCGCCGCATGCACACCGGACCTTTTCCTTTTTGACGGCTCATTGAAACTCGTTTACCGAGGGCAATTAGATGATAGCCGCCCGGGAAGTACTATTCCTGTTACCGGAAAAGACATTCGCGCAGCGATTGAAGCCGTTCTTGAAGGCCGGTCGCCGAATTCTGACCAACGCCCCAGCATTGGCTGTAATATCAAATGGAAATCGGGAAATGAACCAACGGGATTTTAGAATCCAATACAGCAAGGTTTTTTTGACAGTGTGAAGGCGGTCGTTCTTCAATTCAAAACGGCTTTATTGCTATCTTTCGTTTTATCAATACTCTATAATTGGCATTAAATTCGCCATTTCACGGATAACTTTATAAATTGGAGGTTATCGTGAAATCATTATTCATGCTCATGGTCGCTGTTGTAAGTTTGAATTACTCTTTAGTGGCCGGCGAATTAGATTCGACTCAATCAGTAGTTCTAATTAAAAAACAAACCTTTGAACCCACCCTTTCTGATCAAACCAGACAATCACTCACACTTAAAAATCCGACGAAGGCAGTAAATTTGGCTTTGGCGCACACGCTCATACCGATTGGAGCCAGTATCGCACTTTTTTCTATCGGCGATTCGAATGTCGAAGATCTTCAACTCGTCACCGCAACATCGTTATTAGTGTACGGCGGATTAATTGGACCATCGGTAGGAAATTTTTATGCTAAAGATTATGCCCGAGGTGGAATCGGCATGGGATTAAGAGCTGCGGGAACACTGATGGTATTTGGTCATATTGCGGCAAGCATGCGTTATGCTAACGATGACGATGCGACCGGTGGTGCTCCCGGCGATGGTATGGCACTGGTTGGACTAGGATTAGTGGCGGGTTCAACGATTTGGAATATTTTCAGCGCGCGTAATTCAGCGGAAACTTATAATCAACACAATGGTTTGACGGGATTGTCTTTCGGCTACGATCCGATTTCGAAGAAAACAACCGTTGGGGTCGGGTTCAAATTTTAATCGAAGTCCACGCCGATGACCTTACGGCTTTTAGGCATCTGGCTTTTCAAATTACCCTGGTGCATGACGCCGCAGCCCAGAGGCAATCCGTCGGCAAAAACCACCACGCCGCCTTGTTTGATCTCAAACTCCCGGCGGATCGTTCCCGCTTCGACGAATGTCTCAATTTCTTTGATGTCGGTAAGTTCAATGCGGTTTTTAGTAATTTGCGGATGGCAAAGCTGAGCAAAATTGGTCGACAATTTCCATTCACCTTCACGCCGGGTTCGAGCCAGACGAGTTCCAACCCGATGCGTGTAAATACGATTCAGCATCGATTCTTTTCCAAGCCATTCACCGGAGGCAATCAGAATCTCATCTTCCTTGACAACAAATAAATACGGTTTCCAAAACTCCGGGTCGATCCCGAAACGTTCTCCGAAATAGCCCGTCATATTCCGAATGTTGCGATCATCCGCATTGTGGAATTCAAACCTGATTTTTTTATTATGAAACGGTTCTTTATCGTTTTTGACAATCACGTCACCTGTTTTTCGCAATTTGGCAATAAAGAAACCTTCCGGATTAATTTCAGAAGGCAATAACCTGACAGTTTTAGCCAACGATGAATGAAACGACTCTTTATCGGCTTGCGTCAACCCTTCCATCCAGCGCAAACTTTTGGGTAAAATCATTTCTTCAATTTCCAAAGGATATTTGCCGATCAATGTGTTAATCAGTTTTTCATTTTCCTCAGGCGAAACAGTACAGGTTGAATACACAATCGTGCCGCCTGTTTTTACCGCTTTGATTGCGCTGACCAAAAGTTGCTCCTGAATGAACACAAATTTCTGAAGCATCGGTATATTGGCAACGGCTTGTGGCGCTTTGTGAATGACGCCGAGCGCTGAACACGGCGCATCGACCAGAATTTTATCGAACGATGCGGGCAATAAATTGCCAATGCGCTCGCCACCCATGTTTACCATCGCGGCGTTGACAACGCCCATCCTGTCAAGATTATGCGACAGCGTCTTGATTCGTTTTCCGTCCCAATCATTGGCCACAATGACGCCACGATTATTCATCAATTGAGCAATTTGCGTAGTTTTCGATCCCGGTGCTGCGGAAATATCGAGAATCGTTTCGCCCGGCTGCGGATCCAGTATGACCGGCGGTACCATTGACGCAACGGATTGGATGTAAAACAAGCCGAGAAAGTGTTCAAGCGTCTTGCTGATCAATCCGTTTCCTTCATCGGCCATCAATACATAATCGGCAAAATCCGTTTCACTCAAAACAAACCCATCATGCGATAAAATATTTTTTAGCGTGTTTTTATCGGTTTTGAGCGTATTGATCCTGATCGATGTTTTTTTGCCGAACTCCAGTCCCGACAAAAAAAGATCCTTACGATCACCTAAAATACGTTCGATATAGTCGTGAAAGGAAGATGGGATTTCTAAAGCCATGGTCAAACACCAAAAACAAAAACGACCAACGAACTTCATTGTTCATTGGTCATGATTTAATTATTCATTGCAAAAGTGGAGACTGTCGAGATCTTTTGTATCGGGCATTAAGCTGATCTACTCTCTAAAATCTATTTTAACAGCGGCTCAGTGTTTATGATTCCAAAAGAACCAGTTTTATCTTGCAAAAGAAAGTGGCATGAGCCAGGTTCTTTTTTGTCACCACAGACACAAAATGAATTTTTTTCCAGTCAATGGCAAGGGCAAAAGTGATTTACAATTCATGCTGGATAAAATTGAAAATTCAATTCTTTTGTAACCGCTTTGCATACCCGAAGATTTTAATAACGTTCCTTTCTAGTTCTTCAAACTTGCGCCTAAAAAATTTCTGAATTACTATAATAATTTAATTTGACAAACCATTTTTTCATTTTATATTAGCCAGTTCCAAGACGTGATACATAATTGCATCCCATGTTCCAAATTGTTAAAAAATATTCGATTCTTTTGATAATCCCTTTCGGGTTTCAAATTCTGAGCAAACCGGTCGTCGTCGCTGCCTTTTTATTTAACCGTACGTATATTGCGCAGTATCTTTGCGAAAATCGGACCAAACCTGAGAAAAGATGTAATGGAAAATGTCAGTTAAACAAAGAACTTAATAAAGATCAAAAACGCGAAAAGGAGCCCGGGCAATCGGTTCATGAAAAATTTGAGTTATTCTGCACATCATACTCATTTTTTAATTTAAAACTTGCTGTTTCCAAAAACGGCATTACGTACTTTAACACAATCCTCAATTTATCCTCTCCATTTCCTTTCCCAGTATTTCACCCGCCTAATTCATAGCTTCAAAATCGCATTACGAAGGCTTTTCGGTAGAGTGTGAGTAGATATTAACTCCACACGATGCCTTAACATCTTTTATTCTAAATTTTAGGAGTTTTATGAATACGTTGCTTAAAACTATGGTCGTAGTGTTCTTTTTCGTAAGTCTAACCGGATGCGAAAAAGACGGAAACTCAGGCGCCAACGGAAACTTAGCGTTTCATTTGCATACAATGATCGGAAATACCGCCGCTGCTTATGGAACTGAATTTCAGAAAGACGGCAGAAAATTTAATATTTCGGATTTCCGGTATTACATTTCAAACATCGTTTTGAAACGTGAAGACAATACGACGTATGCGATTTCCGGTAAAGTTGTTCTGGCTGGGCCGACGCAGCATACATATGAACTCGGTGAAGTTCCCTCGGGCGACTATACAGGTTTTTCATTTATGCTTGGGCTTGACTCTACTACGAATCATTCCGATCCAACTTTGCGTGATGCGACGGATCCTCTTGCCATCCAAAGCCCGTCGATCCACTGGAGTTGGAACAGCGGATATATTTTCTGCAAAATCGAAGGATTAGTTGATACGACCGCTGCTGCCAACGGAAGCGCTGACTACGACTATTTTTACCATGTGGGTACGGATGCATTGAAACGTACAATCGAATTTAACGATGCGCCGTTCACGGTTGGAAGCGGTGAAAATGAAATTGGCCTGGAGTTTGACCTTTTGACGATTCTCACTAACGTGAATATGAGAACGGAAAATGAAACGCACACGTTTAACGATCTGCCTTTAGCAACTAAAATAGCGGATAACTGGCAGGACGCATTTTCTCTCGAATAAGAATTACTTTTAATTGAAATTGAAAAGTGGCGCCCCAAAAGTTGCACAACGCCCTTTTGGGGCAGCGCCACTTGATCGGATCTAACCATGAGACCAATACTAGCTATTTTAATTTTGACGTGTTTTTTCGGCGGTTGCGATCGAGGGGATACAGAATATGTACAACTCGAAATACCACGCGGTTTTCCGGAACCATCAATTCCGGAAGATAATCGTCCTACCAAACAAAGAATCGAATTAGGAAAGAAACTTTTTTTTGATCCGGTCTTATCGCGTGACAGCACAGTATCGTGCGCATCGTGTCATTTCCCCGAAAAAAAATTCACAGATGGCAAACCGGTCAGTGAAGGTATTGAAAACAGACAAACTCTTCGCAATTCCATTAGCCTGATCAATGTCGCTTACCAGCCTGTGATGTTTTGGGATGGCGGAGTTCCCAATCTGGAACAACAGGTGCTTGCGCCGATTGAAAATCCTGTCGAAATGGATTTTGATGTCCTCTCGGTGGTCGAAAGATTGAAGAGAAATCCTGATTATGTATTAGAATTTCAGGAAGCCTATGATCAGGAACCATCTGTCTTCTCTTTAACCAGAGCCATAGCTTGTTTTGAAAGAACTCTGTTTTCAAAACAGTCACGATACGACGATTATTTGTATGACCATAATGATACGGTATTGACAGAATCTGAAAAAAGAGGGATGGATATTTTTTTTGGTGAACGTGGCGAGTGTTTCCATTGTCATAACGAGTATAATTTTACTAACTATTCGTATCAAAACAATGGAATTTATTCGTTTTACAGCGATTCGGGAAGAGCAAGAATTACTTTAAAAGCGAGCGATGTCGGGAAATTCAAAGTACCATCGTTACGCAATATTAACAAAACGGCTCCTTATATGCATGATGGGTCTTTAGAGACACTGGAAGCGGTGATCGACCATTACAATCAGGGCGGAAAGAATCATCAGAATCAAAGCGGACTGATAAAAGCGCTTCAGCTGACCAATGAAGAAAAAAACGATCTTGTCAATTTTCTTAAAGCATTGGACGATGTGGAATGAGTATCCGATGATTAGAAAACAAAAATGACCAGCGAATTTATTATTCATTGGTCATTATTTAATTATTCATTGCAAAAGTGGAG
>JAIBAF010000045.1 GCA_019695335.1 bacterium | reverse complement strand
TATTGGCAATATCGGGATAATAGATTTTGCGCTGATACATCGCCCATTTTTCGGAGAACTCATCGATCTTCATGCCGAAGGTGGATTCAAATGATCCGGGAGCCGTTCCGGCGGCACGCAATTTCGTCACAAATTCCGCAACTTTTTCTTTCCCGTATTTTTCTTCCATAAATTTAAAAATTGACGGGCCAACCATGTACGATGCAAAGCCGCCCATCTGTTCGACCGATGGAAGATATCCTTCGGTCACGGCGTCACGGATGAACATATCCGATTGTGCATAGAATTGTTCCTTCCGCGAACCATATTCCGCAAAGCCTTCTGCGAACCAATGCGGAATCTGCACACGAATACGTCCTGTAAGATACGCCTGAAACGAGCCGCCGTACATGTAATCATTCATCACGCCGTGTACGAGTTCGTGCTCGATTACGTGCCGGAAATCTTCATACGATCCTTCATAGGGAAGGGTAATACGGTTCTTGAAAATCTCTGTTACGCCACCAATACCTTCTGAATTGTATTCATCGACAACATTGGTCTGCTGAAAATGATTATGCGAATTGTAAATAATAAACGGGACACGGTTCTGCAATTCGTAATGTTTGAAATCGGCCAAAATGGACGGCAATGCTTTTTCGGCTATGTCAGCTACGAATTTGGCTACGCGTTCGCCGCCTTGATAAAAATATATATCAAAATGTTCCGACTGAATAAATCGCCAGTTAAAGTCCTGATACTGCACTTTGTTTTGGCCGAAAAATTTTTGTTCTTCCTGTGCCGATAACTGCGTAGCTGCTAACGCAACTGCAGCCAGCAAAAAAACTTTCAGGAATTGTTTAAAACACACGGTTACCATGCAATCCTCCTTTTAGAGGTTTTTATATGTAATTTTATAAAATAATCGGTGTATAAATCCAGAATGGCCGGAAACCATCAATAATCAAGTCCTAAGAACAAGGACGACAAGTTAAAAAAAGACGCTTTAGAATGCAATAAATATAGTTTAATTCGGAGTTAAATTCCCTTAATGATAAGAATCTGCGAATTCGGCTTTAATTTCTTTAAACTCCGAAGGAACAGTATAGAAATCAATGCCCTATTCATGTAACCCATGACTTAGACGTAAATTAGCTAAAAAAGTTAAGGGCTCTGGTCAAAAAAAGATTGATCGAAAAGCAAGAACCTTCTATATTGCAGGCGCTTTGCAATTATACAACCAACTATGGCTTTTAGAATTTTATTACTATTTAAGGAGCTCGAGATTACATGGGAAATCGTACACTAGCTATTCTGAAACCGGATTGCGTTCGTAAAAATCTTCAAGGTAAAGTTATTGCCAAAATTCAGGACGCCGGCTTTAAAATCATTGGCATGAAACAAATTCGTCTGACCAAAACGCAAGCGGAAGGATTTTATGCCGTACATAAAGAACGGTCTTTTTTCAAAGAGCTGACGGAATTTATGTGTTCCGGCCCGTGTGTTCCGGTCGTACTTGAAAAAGCCAATGCCGTGGCCGAATTCCGCAAAACTATCGGCGCAACGGATCCAAAAGAAGCAGAACCCGGTACGGTTCGCCGTGAATTTGCAGACAGCAAAGGTGAAAATATTATTCACGGTTCTGATTCCGACGATAATGCTGCTCTGGAAATTGCGTTTTTCTTCCATCAAAGCGAACTGATCGCTAATCTATAATTTCATGAACGCCGAAATTATCATCATCGGTGATGAGATTCTTCTAGGGCTTGTCACCGATACGAATTCCGCATTTATCGCCCGTACTTTTGCGCCGTTGGGAATCGCGATTCGGCGTATTACCAAAGTCGGAGATAAAATCGAAGATATTATCCGCGCCCTACAACAGGTCTCTCCCGAAACCGATATCGTCATTACCGGCGGAGGTCTCGGCCCGACACATGACGACAAAACCCGTGACGCCGTTGCAGCCTTCCTCGGAACATCTTTGCAAACCAATCCGGCTGCTTTGGACGAAATTAAATCCGCATACGCGCGCGCGAAAAGAACTATGACCGAGTCTAATGCCGTGCAGGCGTTGATTCCGATCGGCGCGGATTATTTATCGAATCAACTTGGAACCGCTCCGGGAATTAAATTTCATAAAAATCAGACGACGTTTTTTAGTTTGCAAGGCGTACCAAAAGAATTGGAGTGGATGGTCAAACATCATGTCGTTCCATTTGTCAGCGACAAAGCCGGTAAAGAAATTATCGCTTACCGAACGCTCCGAACAACAGGAATTCCGGAATCGGCTCTGTATGAACATGTAAAAGACCTTGTTAATAATTTTAAAAATCAACTTGATATAGCGTTCTTACCCAAACTCGCCGTCGGCGTTGATGTACGTTTGACTACATCGGCACGAATGTTACCGGCAATGGCACAAACTTTAATCGAAACCGCTCAGGCAAAATTTATTATAAAAATTCATGAAAAATATCCGGCGGCTGTTTATGCTTTCGACGACGATACGATGGAAAACGCTGTTGCACAGTTACTTTTCAAAACCAAGTTAACCATCGCTACGGCCGAATCATGCACCGGTGGACTTATCGCACACCGTTTGACCAATGTCTCAGGAAGTTCCGCTTATTTTATGCAAGGCATCACTACTTACAGTAACGAGTCAAAAATACAAAGGCTCAATGTTCCTGAAGAATTGATCCGCCAACATGGTGCGGTCAGTGAAGAAGTTGCCAGAGCAATGGCCGAGGGTATCCGCAAACTCGCTGGCACGGACATTGGCGTTTCAACGACGGGTATCGCCGGGCCTAGCGGCGCAACTTCTGAAAAGCCGGTCGGTTTGATTTACATTGGATTGGCTACAAGCCAAGGAACGCATGTGATCAAACCATTGATCTTGCCATTTCCGACCGATCGCGTAACATTTAAAGAACGATCATCACAGATGGCATTGAATGAAATCAGAAAATTTTTACTAACGATTTAAATAGAGTTAATTTTTAGAATCCAAAATCAATGACAATTTGTAAAGTTACAGGCTCAGTCGTATCGACTCACAAAAATGAGCACTTGACCGATCACAAAATCATGATCGTACAACCGATTGATCTTGATCAAAAGCCAATCGGCAGCGATATGCTGGCGCTGGATGAAGTTAGCGCAGGCGTCGGCGATCTGGTATTGGTCATGAAAGAAGGCGGCTCGGCGCGAATTGTTTTTGATAATAAAAAACTGCCGGTCCAGGCTGTGATCGTCGGCGTGATCGATGATTATCATGTGAAGTGATTACACCCATCATTACTTCACTAAAATTTTGTGAAAATTCTCTCCTTTAATTAAAAATTAATAACTTTCCTTGCGCTCTCTGTGAGCTCTGGTGTGAATATGAAAAAATTTATTGTTGAAGGCGGACATCGGTTAAAAGGAACATTTATTCCAGCAGGTAATAAAAACGAAGCGCTTCCGGTTATCGCGGCGACGTTGCTGACGGACGAACCCGTCATTCTCAAGAACATGCCGGAAGTCAGTGACGCGATGAAGATGCTGGAAATTGCAACAGCGATCGGCGCCGACGTGACGCGTTTGGGTCCGAATGAATGGAAAGTTCAGGCAAAAAACATCAAAGTACACGAACCCGATTATCATCTTGCTTCGGAAATTCGCGGATCGTTTTTATTTGCCGGTTCCATGCTCGGGCGTCACGGACGGGTAAGCCTACCTTCACCCGGGGGCGATAAAATCGGCAGGCGCCGGTTAGACACACACATTATCGCTCTTCAGGCCCTCGGAGCTGCTATGGATCTTGGACGCAAATTTTATAAAATGGAAGCAGTCCAATTAAATGGGAAAGATATTTTTCTCGATGAAGCGAGCGTTATGGCCACTGAAAACGCTGTTATGGCTGCCGTATTGGCTAACGGTGAAACCATTTTGAATAATGCCGCAGGCGAGCCGCACGTGCAGGGACTTTGCCGCATGCTCAACGCCATGGGCGCCGATATCTCCGGCATCGGCAGTAATATCCTCCGCATCCGCGGCGTCAAAAAATTACACGGCTGTGAACATACGATCACCAATGATCACATCGAGATTGGCAGCATTATCGGACTTGCCGCCGCAACAAAAAGCGAAATCCTTATCAAAAACACCAACCCAAAAGACATGCGGATGATTTTGCTTGTAATGAATCGTTTGGGCATTAATGTCGAAATCCGTGGCAATGATTTATTTGTTTCCGGCGAGCAGTCGCTGGAAATTGCTTCCGACATGGATGGCGCAGTGCCGAAGATCGACGATGCGCCGTGGCCGGGCTTCCCAGCCGATCTGACAAGTATCATCGTAGTTTCCGCCACGCAATGCAAAGGAATGGTTTTGGTGTTTGAAAAAATGTTTGAAAGCCGGTTATTTTTTGTCGATAAATTGATCACGATGGGCGCACGTATTGTTTTGTGTGATCCGCATCGCGCGATCATTCACGGCCCAACGCCGCTGCACGGCGAACTTATCACCAGCCCGGACATTCGCGCAGGCATGGCGCTACTCATTGCATCGCTTTGTGCTGAAGGTACGTCCACGATCCAAAACGTCCAGCAACTAGACCGCGGTTATCAAAACATTGATGTAAGGTTGAATGCATTGGGAGCGAGAATTGAGAGGGAAGAATAAGTGATCTTTATTTACTATCCGCATTATTTTCAATTTCAAATTTCTTTAACAATTCCTTTCCAAAAGTAGATACAGCTGCGTTTGCGGCTCTTTTGACTTGGTTTTTTTCAATCTTTAAAAAGCAACTCTAACAGCAATTTCATAAGTCTTTCGTTGAATATTTAATGGATATGTACCGGTCCCCGATTCTGGTAGTGACATTTCAAATCCAACAAACAGCCCTTCTGCTAAACCTAGCCCAATTCCTAAATGACCAAAAAATTCCGTTTGTTTAAGTTTTACAAATCGATTAGTTAGGTCATATGAAATAGCATATTTTACTTTATTATCGTTCAAAAGGAAACCAACTCCCACGCCCACATTCACAAGACAATCTCCCAACAAACGTTTCTTGATTAAAAGTATATCTTGTAAATATTCAAGACGTTTATTCCACCAATTTCTAACCTCAAAATTTCTTTGTTGGATTCGCAATTCATTATGTATATAAATGAAATTTTCAACCGGGATCGCTACATATGCACCCACATGAAAACCAAATTTACCATCTGTATCATATGTTATTCCACTGACTTTAAATTTACCAGTTTGAAAAGAATTTGCACCAACGGTTACGCCTTTGTGCCAATGCAATTTTTCCTTTTTTTGATTTCTAATTTTCTTTTCTTCAATTAATCGAATCGTTTCTTGCTCTTGTTCTAATCTTTCTTTTTTCCATTTCTCTTTTTCTTCTTTTTCTTTTTGCGCTTTTTTCAAAGCCCTTTGCGCCAATTCCTGCTTTTTGATTTCCTTTGCAATTTCTTTCGGATTAACCCGCACGTGATTTTCTTCATTCATTTTTACAATAACTTTTTTTGAAACGATTTTGCCTTTGATTTTAACTCCTACTTCATATTCACCGATAATCAAGCTATTAAATGTTGCCGGAACTTTTTTATCTGTTTGATGACCGTTGATAAAAATGACAGCATCCTGAATTTCATCTGATTCAACATGGAGATTACCAAACACAAAACATTCCGGGGGACAATCGTTGCTATTCGGTGGAAAATAAACGCTTTTTTCTGCTGTCACACCAAAAGGTTGTGAAAGTTTTAAGTGATAGATTCCTGGGATAATCCTGTCGATAACAAGGTCGTTACCCTCGCCTTTTAATTGACCATTGAGAAAAAGTTTGGTGTTTTCAGCATTACATACGATCGTCACCGATACTGGGCTGAATTCAATAAAAAAATAATTGGAATCAGCACTTTTCACAACAATCGTTTGCTCTGCAATGTATTCTGTATGGCGTTGAAAGTCTACCCAACGAAGTGTGACTTTGTGTTGACCAATCTTGATGCCGGAAATCACTGATGGAGATTTAAAGCCGGTTTCTTTGTCATCGATCCAAATCGATGCGTCTGAATAATTCGACGATATTGAAATCGTTGCAATAGAATCCATTTGTGCATGTACATCCGACGCGATCAATAACAGTAGCAAAAAAATTGCTTTCATATTAAACACCAAAAACTACGGATGGAGGTTTTCTTCATTTCCCTGTCAAAAATAAGCATTGAAATGTTTTGGATCAAGCGAAACTTATGAAAGCCTTTTACGGCATCTCCATACCATTTGGCAAACTCCTTCCTAATCTCCCTAACTCAAAAAATACAATAAATTAATCCTTTTTTTGCTTGACTTTAAGAGTAAAATCCTTGAACTTGATACCAAAGTGGGTTAAAGTGGGTTAAATAACCTAAACTTTATTAAAACAAGTGTTGGGATACAGAAACAAAAAATTTCTGATGTAAATGGCATCTTTCAAAGGAACATACCTTCACACGCTGGATCCGAAAAATCGGTTTAATATTCCGGCAAAAATGCGGAGCTGTTTTACGCCCGACGACAAAGAAACGGTCATTCTAACGCGTGGGTATGAACGATGCATCTACATTTATTCGTTTACCGAATGGCAACGGCTGGAAGACAATTTGCGCACGTTGTCGATCATGGATGGCGATGCACGAAAACTGATCCGTATGATATCCGGTAACGCGCATGAATCCGAGCTTGACAAACAAGGCCGCGTGATTGTACCGCAGCCGCTTCTGTCTTTCTCGAATATCGAAAAAGACATTGTCGTAATCGGTATGCTCAACTGGATTGAAGTGTGGAATCCGAAAATGTACGACGAGACCCACAACGGATTTGATCTCGAAAAAACGGCCGCACAGATGGTAAAATTCTGACGCCCTCAACGGACGCCATTAAAATATTCGAACATGGCTTTGGTTCACGACCGGCCATCATGTCTATGAACGATACGTTCTATCATCTTCCTGTTCTTTTAAAAGATTGTATAGCAGCGCTGAATCTGAAAGCCGGCGGCATTTACGTGGACGGTACACTCGGCGGCGGCGGTCACACG
The DNA here is from genome assembly GCA_019695335.1 of bacterium. Taxonomy (NCBI): domain Bacteria; species bacterium. The sequence continues at coordinate 22,619 of JAIBAF010000045.1, read as the reverse complement.
GAAGCAATCCTCAAAAAGGAAGCCAATTGCCGTGTACTGGCGCTCGATGCCGACCTTGACGCCATCCGATATGCAAGCGAACGATTAAAACCATTTGGTGAACGCGTAACGATCCGTCAATCCAACTTTCGTCAGCTTCGTCAAGTGACGGAAGAATTAAAAATTGCGGCTATCGACGGACTGCTTCTCGACCTCGGCGTTTCGTCCTTTCAACTCGACGCTTCGGCCAAAGGATTCAGTTATCGTCTCGATACACCTTTGAATATGCAGATGAATGACTACGAAAATTTTAGCGCTTACGATGTGATCAACGGTTATAATGAAAAAAAACTGGCCGATATTTTTTTTCATTATGGCGAAGAAAAAAATTCGCGCCGTATCGCCCGCAAAATAACCGAAATGCGCCAAACCAAACCAATTTCAACAACAGGTGAATTAGTCACGATCATCGGCGCAACGATTCCTGAACGATTTGCTAAAAAAACCTTATCACGCATTTTTCAAGCTATACGGATCGAAGTGAACAACGAACTCGAAAATTTGAAAACGATTTTAACCGACGCAGCGGCAATGATGAATTCCGGTGGACGTATTGCCGTGATTGCTTACCACTCTCTTGAAGACCGCATTGTCAAAGATTTTTTTAAAACCGAGGCGTCGAACCTCATCATAGATGAAAACTATCCGGAATTATCCAAGGAAAAAACAGCGGCACTGAAAATTATTACTAAAAAGCCAATCGTTCCGACAGACGATGAAATGACCGCCAACCCGCGTGCACGGAGCGCCAAATTACGCATAGCAGAAAAAATATGAGCATTCAATCCTATCAAACGGTCACCGGTATGGATTTCGCCGGTAAGAAAAAAAAGATTTTTGAGGACACGACGTCGTCAAGTATCAATCCGCACCGTTACGATAAATATACCAAACGGCCGGAAACACGCGAACCGGAAGAAACCGAATTCAAGAAACCACAACCGACGCCTCAGCCCGTTGAGAAAAAAAGCCGGTTGACGCCAAAGCGTCTGTTTATTCTTTTTGTCGTTCTCGCAGGTTTGATGATCGTGTGGGTTTGGGAAGCTACTTACGTGCGTCAAAATTTAGCTGAAATTGAAAAACTCAAAGATCAGGCTCTTGAAATTGAAAAGACCAATGAAGCGATCAAATCCGATATTGCTTTGCTGACTACCTATCAGCGAATTGAAAAAATTGCACGAGAACAACTTCGATTGATTCCGCCCAAAGAAAAACCGGGCGTTATTTTGATTGATTCACGGCAAGCTGAAATGATTGAAGAAGAGAAAATTAAACAATAATGGCTGAACTACCCAACACAATTCCGGTTGATCCCGATGTTCAAAGCAAACTCAATCGTTTGCGGCTATTGGTACTTTTTTTCCTGGTGTGGTCTATTGTACTGGTTCTCCGGTTGCTGTTTGTTCAGGTTATCGATAATGATCAATATCAACTGATGGCCAAGCGGCAATACGAACGCAACGTTACCATCGAGGCGGAACGCGGAACGATTTACGACCGCAATATGAATAAGCTGGCTGTCAACTTGATTAATTATTCCTTTGCCGCCGATCCGAGTTATATGGCTGAAAAAGACAAAGATCGTGTTGCAGAAAATTTTGCCCGGGTATTTCAAAAACCGGTTGCGGACTACAGAAAATTACTGGCCAAAAAAACGGCTTTTGTATGGTTAGAGCGCCGCGTTTCAGAACCGGTTGCCCGCAAGATTGATGATTCCATCAAAGGTTTAATCAAGCTGCAATCGCTACGCCGGCATTATCCATACGGCAAAGCGGCTTCTCAAATTCTCGGTTTTACTAATATCGACAACGAAGGCGCTTCCGGATTGGAATTATCCATGCACGACGAAATCGGCGGAGAAAACGGTTGGGCAATTTTGCAGGCGGACGCCTTGGGACGTTTGCTTCCTAGCCCGGATTATCCCCATCAAGATCCGGTTAACGGTAACGGCGTCGTATTGACATTGGATATTAATTATCAGGTTATCGCTCAGCAAGAGATTGAACGCGCCATTGACGACTATGACGCCGATGACGGGATGGTTGTAATTTTATCCCCACTGACGGGAGAGGTTTTGGCGATGGCGAATGCGCCTGGATTCGATCCTAATCAGCCGGAAAAATACGATCCGTCCGTTTATCGTAATCGCATCATCACGGATTTATACGAACCCGGTTCGACGTTTAAAGCGTTCTCAGCTGTCAGCGCCGTTGAAGAAAAAGTTGTTACGCCCGACGATCGGATTTTTTGCGAAAACGGGGCGTGGAAATATCAGGGCCACATTATTCACGATTCGAAACCGCACGGTACGATGACCTTTACACAAGTGGTCGAAAAATCCAGTAATATCGGTATTATCAAAACGACCGACAAACTCGGTGGTGATCGTTTATATCAATACGTTCGCGCATTCGGGTTCGGCAATGAAACCGGGATCGACATCGAAGGCGAAGTCAAGGGACAACTAAAGCATCCGACACAATGGTCGGGACTGACGCAACCGATGATTTCTATTGGTCAGGAAATCGGCGTCACAGCGCTGCAACTGGCCAATGCTTATTGCGCCATCGCCAACGGCGGAACGTTATATAAGCCTTTTATGATTCGTTCAATTATCCATACGGATGGCACACGTTCAGAAGACAAAGAAGCGCAGGTGATTCGTACTGTTGCGTCCAAAGAAACGATGAATAAAGTCAGTGAAATGCTTAAAGAAGTAGTCGTATCCGGAACCGGCAAGCGCGCTCAAATTCGCGGTATACAAATCGCAGGTAAAACCGGAACGGCTCAGAAAGTGGAAGGTAACGGTAAAGGTTATTCCAAAGATCATTTTACAGCTTCCTTTGTCGGATTTTTCCCTGTGCAGAATCCTCAGCTTGTATTTTTGGTTATTGTCAATAATCCCCGCAAAAGCATTTGGGGTGAGGCTTCAGCGGCAGTAACGGCACGATCGATCATCGAAAAAATTATCAATTCGTCCGACGATGTTGCCAAAAAAATCAATCGTGTGATGGCCGAAATCGACGCGGATTCCAACAAAACCAGCGTTTACGCCAACACACCTGATTTAAAATATTTATCGGTCGAGACGGCTAAAACCATTTTAGACAAGACCGATTTTCATTATCGCATTACAGGCGAAGGCGATATGGTCGCCGATCAAAAATGGACTTTAGATGGCGAAACAGCGGTTCTGCAACTTTTTACAACGAATCAATTGATCGATCCGGATATCAACAGCGGCGGTTCGTCGCTCCCGCGTTTACCCGATGTACGGGGATTGAGTACACGTATGGCGGTGAACAAACTTTTTGCCGCCGGTTTCAACGTAAAAATCAAAGGCAGCGGATATGTGCTGGCACAATATCCCAAACCGGGCATTCCGGCTAAGCCGGGCGATGTATGCGTCATTCAATGTCAACCTTTATAATTCGGAGGGAATATGCATTATCTAAGCAAAGAAATTTCCGGGCGCCTTGGTTTCACGCATTTCGATCCGGAATCCCTTGCGGCACGATCAAAAGACGTTGATGGAACGCCTAAACAAGCCGGCAGCGACATTAGCCAGGAATTGAAAATTTTAAAACATAAAACGCCATCGCCTTATCATTATCAAAACGAATGACGACTTTTACTTTAAAAGATTTTCAGAAAATCGGCCGCGTAGAAAATTTTACGATGGATGCGCACGGCCTATCGACTGACAGCCGTAGCGTGCAAACCGGCCAGGCGTTTTTTGCTATTAAAGGTGAACTATTTGACGGACACGATTTTGTCAAAACGGCGTTTGAGAAACAAGCGGCTATTTGTATAGTAGCGGAATCGTGGTTTGCGCAATATGCAAAAAATTTTCTTGGAAAATCGTTCGTTGTTACATCGGATCCTCTCAAAGCATTGCAGAATCTGGCAAGAAATCATCGCTTGAAATTCGATGCATCGGTTATTGCCGTCACCGGTTCAAATGGCAAAACCACTTGCAAAGAAATGATTCAGACTGTTGTTTCGCCTTCGTACAAAACATTGGCAACCGAAGGCAATTTAAATAATGAAATCGGTGTTCCGTTGACCCTATTAAGAATGAATGAATCGACACAAATTGCTGTCATTGAAATGGGCGCGGATAAAAAAGGCGATATTGCATTGCTGTGCGACATAGCAAAACCGGACAGCGGTGTCATTACGAATATCGGTAAAGCGCATGTCGGACATTTTGGTAATATTGAGACTGTCGCTGCTACAAAATCTGAATTATTTGACGCCTTGACCGATGACGGTGTGCGCTATGTAAACGTCGATGATCCCCGCCTCCGTCCGCATGCCGACAGAAAAAAGGGATTGGTCACATTCGGAATTGAGCACGACGCCGATTATCGCGGTAGCATTGTGTCGATGGATGCAAAAGCACGCGTCCGGTTAAAAATTACAACACCTGAAAAACACGAGCTGGCCATGCAGTTGCAAGCTCCGGGACAGCATCAGGCCTACAACGCATTAATCGCTTGCGCCGTGGGATGTTCCATCGATCTCGACGTTCATGACATCACTGCTGCTATCGAATCCTACCAGCCGATGTCGAACCGGATGGGGCTACGTGAACGAAACGGATATATGGTGATCGATGATACGTACAACGCCAGCCCGGAATCCATGCGTGCTGCTATCGTTTCACTGACAGCCATGTCATCTGCCGGAAAAAAAATTGCCGTCTTATCCGATATGCTGGAACTCGGGAATACCAGCGCCGATGAACATTATCAATTAGGCGAATTCTTAAAAACACAGCGTATCGATTATGTATTTCTCACCGGAAAGGAATCGATTAAGACTAAAGAGGGTCATTCAGCATCTCAATATTTTATCACAAAAAAAGAATTGATCGTTGCGCTTAAAAAGACAATAAAAGCCGGTGATGTGATTTTAGTTAAAGGTTCGCGTGGAATGAAAATGGAAGAAATTATCGAGGCTTTATAATCATGTTTTATTATTTGTACGAAATATTCGCCGACTACCATATTTCCGGATCGAATTTATTTCGTTATATCACGTTTCGTTCGGCAATGGCCGCCGTTACCGCGCTAGCCATCAGCTTATTCGTCGGACCCTATATTATTGCGAAACTCAAAACCATGCAAATCGGAGAAGAAATCCGCACCGACGGGCCTCAATCACATTTATCCAAAGCAGGCACACCGACGATGGGCGGATTGATTATACTCGCTTCTGTTTTGATTCCGACTTTACTATGGGCCGATCTGTCTAATACATATATACTACTTATTATGGCTGCAACGTTGTGGATGGGCGTCGTTGGTTTTATAGACGATTATCTAAAAGCCGTCAAAAAAATTAAAAAAGGATTGATCGCTCGCTACAAAACGATCGGACAAATCGCTCTCGGACTGCTCATCGGATCGGTATTGTATTTTTCGCCGGAATTTGACGCTTTTGATACTATTACAACGATCCCGTTTGTGAAAGATCTGAATTTGGATTTCGGTTACCTATACATTCCGTTTGTGATTTTTGTCATTACGGCGATGTCCAATGCAGTGAATCTGACCGACGGTCTCGACGGATTGGCCATCGGTGTAGTCTCGATTGCCGTAGCAGCGTTTGCACTCATGTGTTATGTCACCGGGAATGTGAATTACAGCGATTACCTGAACATATTATATATTCCGCAAAGCAGCGAATTGACAATTTTCTGTACGGCCATGTTGGGTGCGGGTTTGGGTTTCCTCTGGTACAATGCTTATCCGGCGCAAGTTTTTATGGGAGACACCGGCGCACTGGCAATGGGTGCAAGTCTGGGAACTCTTGCGATTTTAATTAAAAAAGAATTGTTGCTGCCCATAGTCGGCGGTGTTTTTGTTGCTGAAAATCTCTCGGTGATTTTACAAGTGATGTATTTCAAATATTCGAAAAAAAAATACGGCGAAGGCCGGAGAATTTTCCTGATGGCGCCGGTGCATCATCATTATGAACTCAAGGGCTGGCACGAAACCAAGGTAGTTACACGATTTTGGATCATGGCCATTTTATGCGCCTTATTGACCCTGACGACATTCAAGGTTCGTTAACATGAATCCTTTTAATGGAAAAAAAATTGTTGTTATCGGAGCCGCACGTAGCGGGATTGCCGCGGCTAAATTAGTCAAACGTCATGGCGCGTCGGTATTTGTCAGCGATATTGCAAGTTCTGAAAGCAAGGCCAGTGAAGTAAATAGTTTGAAAAGTGAAAATATTCCGTACGAATTTGGCGTTCATAGCGCCCGTGTGACCGATGCGGACATGATTATCATCAGCCCCGGTGTACCACGGACCGGTTCGATTTTTACAGAAATTGCAACCCGACATATCCCGATTTACAGCGAACTTGAAATTGCTTCGTGGATGCTGTCATCGTCGCTTATAGCCGTAACAGGTACTAATGGCAAAACCACTACGACTACTTTGATCGGAGAAATTTTCAAAGCGTCCGGACGGCCGACGTTAGTAGCCGGTAATATCGGAACGGCGTTGTCCGATTGCGTTGAATCCGGCGTTGCAGGCGGCACGGCTGTTGTCGAAGTGAGTAGTTTTCAGGCTGAAGGTTTTTTAAACTTTTGTCCGCACATAGGCGTGCTTCTTAATTTGTCGCCCGATCACATGGACCGTTATGAATCGGTGGAAACCTATTACGCAGCTAAAAGAAAGACTTTTGAGAATCAACGCAGTGAAGATTTTATCGTGTATAACGCCGATGATCCGGCCGTGAATAAATTAATAGAAGGTTTGCGTTCGCGTAAAATTCCGTTTAGCCTGACCAATGAAATCGAATATGGCGCTTATGTTCATAATGATTCTATTATTTGCATACTGGATCAAGGTAAAGAAATGATTATTGAAACCGGTAAAATCGGTCTTCGTGGAAAGCATAATTTGGCCAACACGATTGCTGCAACACTGGTTGCTAAACTCGCCGGAATCGAAACGTCCATTGTTCGCGACACTTTGATTCAATTCAAAGGCGTCGAACATCGGCTGGAATTTGTACGTGAAATCAACGGTGTGAAATTTTATAACGACTCCAAAGCAACTAATGTCGATTCGACTTTTTTTGCACTCGATAGTTTCAAACAAGAAAAAATCATTCTGATCGCCGGCGGAAAACACAAAGGCGCACCCTATACGCCATTGAGTGAATTAGTTAAGAAAAAAGTCAAAGCGCTCGTTTTAATAGGAGAGGCGGCTTTGCTCATTGAAAACGACTTGGGTCAATTGACCAAAGCGATTCGTTCGGCATCAATTCAGGATGCCGTTCAACGCGCGTTTAATGAAGCGGCAAACGGCGATGTCGTTTTATTATCTCCGGCATGCGCGAGTTATGATATGTTCAAAAATTATGAAGACCGCGGCCAGCAATTTAAACAAGCCGTCAACGGATTATAATATGACCGAAACCAACGTTCCATCGCCAGTAAAACACAGCATCGACAAAGCCTTGCTTTTGGTCGTGCTGGCGCTCATGACACTTGGAATTGTAATGATTTACAGCGCCAGTAATGTCATTGCCGCACAAAAATTTGGCAGCAGTTTCCATTTTTTGAAACAACAATTCATTCGGGTGGTTTTGGGTTTTGTCATTTTACTTTTTGCGGCAAAATTTGATTATCACCGTTATCGCAGCAAAACGATGATGATGATGTTGGTGGCTTTTATTTTATGTCTGATCGTACTCGGACTCGGCAGTCTCAAAGGTTCGGCGCGATGGCTGCAGATCGGTGGCTTTGGAATTCAGCCGTCTGAAATTGCCAAACTGGCTTTGATTTTTTACATCGCCGCCTATTTGGACAGCAAAGGCGACCGCATCAAAGATTTTCAACACGGGCTGATGCCGCCCTTGATTATGGCAGCGGTGTTTTGCGGAATGATCGTGTTGCAGCCCAATTTCAGCACGGCTTCAACACTGATGGCCATTGTTTTGATTTTACTTTTTATCGGCGGAATGCGGATCAAACATTTCCTTGGATTAGCGGCTGCTGTAATTCCGGTCGGGCTGATCATCGTCATGATGAGTCCGTATCGCTTAGAACGTTTGAAAACTTTTTTGAATCCTTCCGGCGATATTCAAGGAAGCGGTTATCAGATCAAACAATCGCTGATCAGTTTCGGTAATGGCGGATTGACCGGCGTCGGCGTCGGACAAGGCAAACAAAAATTACTTTTTTTGCCTGAACCTTTTACGGATTTCATTTATTCAATTATTGGCGAAGAATTAGGTTTTATTGGTGCTGTCTTTGTTCTGATCCTGTTCATCGTTTTTCTTTTTCGTTCAATTAAAATTGCCCGCACAGCGCCGGACTTGTACGGGTTTTATATCGCAGCGGGAATTGTTGTGAGCATAGTTTTATACGCATTGGTCAATGCCGGCGTAGCGGTAGGCATTCTTCCGACAACCGGACTCCCGATGCCATTTATCAGCTACGGCGGAACATCGCTGTTGTTTACATGTTTTGCCATAGGCGTTTTGTTGAACATTTCATCGCAGACCGTTCCCAAGGAACAAGCGCTTAAGAAATCTTCGGTGAGCACTGAACATAAGAGTTTTACCGATAATTTTAATATCGACGATGAAGACTCAGTTACACCTGTAGGAAAAGAATCGCAACCAATATCTCGACCGGTCAAACGGCCGAGCATCGTCGGACTGGATTTGTCATAATATGGAAGGGCTTCGCGTAATGATCGCCGCCGGAGGAACCGGCGGACATATTTTTCCGGCGCTCGCACTCGGAGAAGAAATCCGGCGGCGTCTTCCCGATGCGAAAATTATTTTTGTCGGAACAAACCGCGGGCTCGAGGAAAAAATCATTCCGTCCAACGGATTTGAACTGAAAATTTTGGCGATGCGTGGTTTCATCCGAAGCGTATCACCGATCAGTATTCTTAAAAACATCGCCCTGCCGTTTCAATTGTTCTTTGTCATGTTGAAAGCGTTTTTGATCGTACGAAACTTTCGCCCGCATCTCGTGATCGGTTGCGGTGGCTACGTAAGCGGCCCGATCGTTTTGTGCGGCGCCATACGAGGCAGCCGGACTTTGTTGCAAGAACAAAACAGCCGGCCAGGCCGCACCACTTTACTTTTGTCGCGATGGGTCGATGAAGTGCATTTGACGTATGACGATGCAAAACGGTTTTTCAAAAAAAAAGTGACGCTCAAAGTCAGCGGCAATCCTTTACGTCATGCTTTGCAATCGATTCAGAAAGATGAAGCGTATCGTTTATTTGGATTAAAAAAAGACAAAAAAACGCTGCTTGTTGTCGGCGGAAGTCTCGGCGCACATTCGGTCAATATGGCTTTGATCGAAATAGCCGATGGATTAACTCAAAAAGGAATTCAGATTTTGTGGCAAACCGGAAACCCGGATTATGATATGATTCAATCTCAGTTAAATAATTCTGATGTCAAAGTTTTTAAATTTATCGATGCGATGCCATCCGCTTATTCCTGTGCCGATTTGGTATTGTGCCGGGCAGGCGCGATGACTATTTCGGAGATTACGATGATGGGATTACCGTCGGTCCTTGTACCGTACCCGTTTGCAGCAGACAATCATCAGGAATATAACGCCATGTCATTGGTTAATCGCGGTGCGGCTCGGTTGATTCGTAATTCGGAGTTGAAACAGAAATTAAAAACAACGTTGATCGATCTTTTCGATCATCCGGAAATGATCCGATCCATGGCGGAAAATAGTTATAAACTCAGACAGCCTGACGCGGCTAAAACAATTATTGATCGGGCAATTGAACTTATTCATGAACGAAAAAATTAAATCTATTCATTTTGTGGGGATCGGCGGAATCGGTATGAGCGGCCTTGCAGAAATCATGAACCAACAGGGTTATACGGTAACCGGCTCGGATAATCAATTATCCGAGATTACGGATCACCTTGCCTCGGTCGGCGTGAAAATTTATAAAGGACATGATGCCGGTAATGTTCAATGTGACCTTCTGATCTATACATCGGCCGTGAACGAGTCTAACCCGGAGTTAGCCGAAGCGAAACGTCGTGGTATTCCGATGATGAAACGAGCCGAGTTGCTCGGCGAATTCACACGCAATAAAAAAGCTGTTTGTATCAGTGGCACACACGGCAAAACCACGACGACAGCTATGACAGGCATGATGCTCGAACAAGCCGGAAAAGATCCGACGATGTTTGTTGGCGGAATTTTACAAGGAATGAAAACCAACGCAAAATTAGGCCGCAGCGAATGGATCGTCGTCGAAGCCGATGAATTTGATCGGTCGTTCTTGACGTTGTTTTCTCACATAGCGGTCATCAATAATATCGAAGCGGACCATCTCGACTGCTACAAAGATGTGAACGATATCCAAAAAACATTCGCGCAGTTTGCCAATCAAACTTCCGATACTGGAAAAGTTATCGTGAATGCGGACGATCCGCGTGTTGCTGAAATTCTTCCGATGATTCGCAGACAAATTAAAACTTTTGGTTTTGCCGATCATGCCGACGTACGCGCCGAGAATATTCGCCAGGAAAAAGCAACCTTGAGTTTCTCAGTGCTGCATCAACAAAAAAATTATGGGGAAGTTCGCCTCCGTTTAAGCGGTGATCATAACGTCAGAAACGCTTTGGCCGCCACTGCTGTCGGATTGGAAATCGGATTACCGTTTGATGCTATTCGGAAAAGCCTGGAAAATTTTGAAGGCACAGGACGACGGTTTGAATTACTCGGGATTATTAAAGGAATCACGTTTATCGACGACTACGCTCATCATCCGACTGAAATAAAGGCAACGTTGGCTGGAGCAAGAAAAGGCTGGAAAAATCATCGCATCATCGCTGCCTTTCAACCGCATTTGTTTTCGCGAACGCGCGATCTGATGAACGAATTTGCCATTGCATTTGGCGATGCCGATATAGTGTTATTGACAAATATCTACCCTGCGCGGGAAAAACCGATACCGGGAATCGACGGAACGGTCTTATATAAAGCTACCCAACAGCATCATCCTAATGTGTTTTATGTTCCAGACAAACAGATGTTGGATGCTGAAATAGAACAGATGATGCAAGACGGCGATGTGGTTATTACGATGGGCGCCGGAGATATTACAGAAACCGGAAGAAGACTGGTACGAAAACTGAAGTGAAAAATACGGTCCATGTCATTCGTGACATACAAACGTTCTTTAAAGGCCGGTTGTTTGAAAACGAACTTCTCAAAACGCATACGTGGTATCAAATCGGCGGTCCGTGTTCAATTTATGCGATCCCCGAAACCACGGACGACTTGACTCAACTGGTGCGATACTGCCGCTCAAACGCTATGCCGGTTTTCATTTTAGGCAAAGGCAGTAATTTGTTGGTGAGCGATTCCGGAATTTCCGGAATTGTGGTTGATCTTTCTGAATGTTGCTCTTTTACAAATTTTGACGAAACACGGGTTACGACCGGTGCAGGTGTGCAGGTTCCGAAATTGGTTTTGGATTGTGAAAAAAAAGGTTTGGGTGGAATTGAAATGTTTGCCGGAATTCCAGGAACGGTCGGCGGCGCTATTAAAATGAACGCAGGATGTCATGGAAAAGAATTTTTTGATGTTACTGTTTCAGTAGATTTACTCGACAATGAAACGATGACAACTTTGCCAAAATCGAAAATTGAATACAGTTATCGCCACGTAAAAACATTGGACGATCCGGCCCGCATTATTTTGGCGGCAACATTACAACTGGAAAAAACGGATATCATGGCATTGACAGAAAAGAGAAAACATTTTATGAAAATCCGTCAACAAACACAGCCGATCAATTTACCGAGTTCCGGCAGTGTATTCAAAAATCCGCCCGGTGATCACGCGGCACGATTGATCGACGTTTGCGGCTTGAAAGGATACCGGATCGGCGGAGCGGCCGTTTCTGAAAAACATGCGAATTTTTTTGTCAACGAGGGTAACGCCCAAGCAAAAGATGTTTTGGAAATTATCCGCTACGTGCAGTCCGTGGTTGTAAAACAATTTGGAATCAAGCTTGAATTGGAAGTCAAGTTAGTCGGATTCACGTCCGAAGAATTACACAGTGTAGGTCTGGCATGATCAGAAAAAAGCGCGAAATACTGCAGATGGAAATATTCGGCGAAAAACCGATTTTGGATGAACCGTCGTTTTTAAAATCTTCGCAATCGGATACAGGAGAATTAGAAGAAACGTCCCGCGAATTTGATAATCCGATGTTGATGGGAAAGGCCGATAACAGTACGACTGATTCCATTTTAGCAGATCCTGATGCTGACAGTGAATCCGTAGTACCGGAGTCGGATACCAACGAGTTTTTGAAAAAAGATCCGGAACGTTTGATCATCAATCGTGATTTTGCCGATGGATTTTATGTCGATGAGGCTTCACGAAAAAAACAGGTTAAAGAAAAAGCTTTTCTCGATCCGGAATTACTTTTGCGGCAACGCCGCTATTATAAAATTGCGGCCATCGTGTTGTTGAGCATTGCGTGTTTATTGCTACTTAATTGGCAGGACTGGGTTGTCAACTCACCGTTGTTTACAGTCCAGAATATCGACGTGAGAGGCAATTTCATCAGTACGAAAGATGAAATAAAACAGCTCGCCGACCTTTCAACAGGCGGGCGTCTGGCTCAAGTGGATGTTGTCAAAGCCGCTGAGAGGGTTAGGATCAATCCGTTATTTGAGAGCGTCGTTGTCAGCCGCAGTTATCCTTCATCGATCGTCATTAATGTGGAAGAGCGTACTCCGGTTGCTTTTATTTCATCGGACCAATTGTATGCCATCGATCGTCACGGAGTGATCATGCCGCGTTTAAAACCAAAATTAGTTTACAACGTTCCGGTCATTACAGGATTCACGGCGCCGCTTCATCCGGGTAAAACGATCACATCGGAGAAAATAACGGCGATTCTGAATTTTCTGCAAATGGCACAGGCGATGGATGAAGCTTTGTATTATGAAATTTCAGAGATCAATTTAACCCGGGATGATTTTACGTTGTATCTCAACAATTTATCATGCGCATTTAAAATCGACGATCAGAATTTTGCGCGTACGGTCATATATTTGTCCGCGGCTTTTCAATATTTCCGGCAATCAGGCGTCGGGAAAGAGGTTCGTATTATTGACCTGCGTTACAATGGCCAGATTTTAGTTCGTAATAAAAGTTAAAAATATGATGATCAATAAAACCTTTCCAAAGGTGTTACAATGGAAAACAATATCGTCGTAGGATTAGACATCGGCACCACGAAAATTGCCGCTTTGATCGCCGAAGTCACCCACAAAGAAATTAAATTGCTCGGCGTCGGTACGCATCCGTCCGTTGGATTGAAACGCGGAATGGTGGTGAATATCGAACACACGGTGGATTCAATCCGGAAAGCGATGGCGCAAGCAGAACGTATGGCCGGTATTACCGCCAAATCCGTATACGTCGGCATCGCCGGAGATCATGTTCGCGGTATCAATAGTCATGCCGTCGTTGCCGTCGGACGTGACGACCATGAAATCACCGACGACGATGTGCGCCGCGTAATCGATGCCGCCAAAGCGATCACCATGCCGATGGACCGTGAAATCATTCATGTGATTCCTCAAGAATTCATCGTGGATACGCAGGAAGGTATTCGTAATCCCATCGGCCTGACCGGAACGCGACTCGAAGTCGAAGCGCATGTGGTCACCGGTGCCGTCGCGTCCGCACAAAATATTTACCGCTGTGTGGAACGCGCCGGTTTCAAAGTCAAAGATCTCGTGCTCGAACCGCTCGCATCCAGTTATGCTGTTTTGGAACGCGAGGAACAAGAGCTTGGAGTGACGTTGATCGATATCGGCGGCGGAACAACCGATATTGCCGTGTTTTTCGATGGAAGTATTCGCTACACCGATATGCTCGGACTCGCAGGCCAGCAAGTTACCAGTGATATTTCCATTTGTATGAAATGCGCTTACGACCGTGCTGAAGAATTAAAAAAACAAAATGGCAGCGCGATGACTTCATTGGTCGAACCGGAAGAAATTGTTGAAATTCCATCGGTTGGCGGGCGTCCGTCCCGTGAGGTCTTACGTAAAGATCTCGCAAAAATTATTGAAGCCCGAATGGAAGAAATTTTCAACCTGGTTTTATACCGGATCAAACAGAAAAAATTATTGAATGTCATGAATGCCGGAGTCGTGCTTACAGGCGGCGGTTCGATGCTTGACGGCACCGTTGAACTCGCAACGCAGGTCTTCCAAATTCCGGTTCGGATCGGTTATCCGCGCGGATTCGGAGGCTTGATGGATGTTGCCAGCAGTCCGATTTATGCGACCGGCGTTGGCTTAATCCATTACGGTGTCCAGAAAGATAAATTTCAAGCACAAGAAGATTTCGAAGAAAACAACGAACACCATGAAGATGAACTAAACGAAGAATCCATGTCAACGCCAAACGGTGAAGAACATCACAATGGTCACCATAATGGCGACGGACAATTATATTCCAAAATCATGAATCGTATGACACGATGGATGGATGAGTTTTTTTAACAATAATTTTTAATTGATATTATTTCGATATAACCCCTATTACCGGAGGTTTTATGATAACGTATGACGAGGCAAAAGAATACGGCGCAAAGATGCGTATCGTGGGCATCGGCGGCGGTGGCTGTAATGCCATTAACGGTATGATCGAAGCCACTCTGAACGGTGTGGAATTCATCGCGATCAATACCGACGTTCAAGCGCTCGAAACGAACAAAGCCAATCACAAAATTCAGATTGGAAGGAGCCTGACGCGAGGACTTGGCGCAGGCGCCAATCCGGAAATTGGAAAGCGCGCGGCCGAAGAAGATATCGATCAAATTAAAAACGTATTGGAAGGAACCGACCTTGCATTTATCACATGCGGTATGGGAGGCGGAACCGGAACCGGTGCGGCACCGATCATTGCCGATGTAGCCAAGAGCCTTGGCGCGCTCACGATCGGAATCGTAACGAAGCCTTTTAATTTCGAACAGCCGAAGCGGATGAATCAGGCTCTACATGGCATCGAAGAATTACGTGAACGGGTTGATACGCTCATTGTCATTCCTAATGAAAAACTCCTGACGGTGATGGCGAAAAATACGCCGTTCATGTTAGCCTTCAAAACGGCTGACGACGTATTGTACCGGGCTACTAAGGGCATCTCCGATCTTATTTCAAATACAGGTTATGTGAACGTCGATTTCGCTGACGTCAAAAAAGTCATGAGTGGCGCCGGCGATGCCATTATGGGAATGGGAATCGGTTCGGGTGATAAGCGCTGTGAAGAAGCGGTCAACCAAGCCATCAAGAGTCCTTTGCTTGAAGAAACAAGCATCGAAGGCGCTTCGGGAATCTTACTTAATCTTACATGCCCACCGGACTTCACGCTCGAAGAAGTGGAAAAAATTTCCAACCTCATCACTTCCGTCGCAGGTGAAGATGCCGACGTGATCTGGGGTTACGCCGTCGATGAATCGCTCAAAGACAAAGTTCATGTAACAGTGATTGCCGCCGGATTGAACCGGCATCGTTATTCGAAACCTAAAAAGACCGAAGTGAAAAAAGAAGCCACGGAAATTTCGCTGCAAACGCTGTCGCTTTCCAAACGGACATTTAATAATCCCTACGATCATTACGAAAATGAAGTGAAACAAAACCGTTACAAAAAATTAGATAAACCTGCTATTCAACGCGTTGAAAAGGAAACGGAAGAAACAAGCGAAGTACCGTTGCCTGAATCAACAAACGAAACTTTGAAACAAACAGGAACCGACAGTTTGGATGATATGAATATTCCAACATTCCTGCGTAAACATACCAAAATGAAGAAGTAACTGATACTGATTTAAATTTTGGTGAAAAATAGTCTCTCTTCAGTCTTAGACTGAAAAAGACAGGGTAAGCAGTCAACAACTCGTTTTTCGTTGGCTGCTTTTTTATTTTTGTATTGTAAATTTTACACGTTGTCAATTTTACTTAACAGTTTTTAAGGCAATTTTTTTCAGATTTTTTTTCAATTCTTAATTTTTATCAGTTTATAGTTTTGATTTACATACCCCATTCTTGGCATTCGATTTGTTACTTATATCTGTAATCCAAAAATGTTCTTTTAAAGCCTACAAAATTACCCCTTGTGTGTTGTGTGTATCTAAGCAAGAACGGTTAATAGGAACCTCATGCCTGTTAACCGTTTTTTATTTTTCCTGCCATCCTTGCATTTTCATGCTGCATTTTGTATTATATTTTCAATCACTTAACGAATTCAATGACTTTCAACGTTATGAATGAGAGGAATTGATGAAACTTGATGCTTTGTTTTTCGGGGCTCATCCGGATGATGTAGAGTTATCGGCCGGCGGAACGGTAGCAAAATTGTGTAAACTGGGATATAAAGTCGGTATTTGTGATATCACGCGTGGCGAAGCTGGGACGCGCGGCAGTGCTGAAATTCGCGACAAAGAAGCACAGGAAGCTGCAAAAATATTAGGAGCCGCCGTGCGTGTTAATCTCAATATTCCGGATACTAACGTCGAAAACAATCGTGAGAACCAATTGAAAGTCATTCAGGTAATCCGCCGGTACACACCCGATTTTGTTTTCACGCAATATTGGGATGACCGCCATCCTGATCATATGCACACCAGTCAATTGATCCGCGAATCCGCGTTTTATTCCGGTCTTGAAAAAATTGTCACGGAAGATCACGGCACGGCACAAAAACATTTTAGACCTGCACGAGTGATTTATTATGCCGCCTGGTTTGGATTTGCCCCTTCATTCATTGTCGACATTTCAGACACTTTTGAAATAAAAATGAAGGCGATGTCTGCTTTTTCATCACAATTTTATGACCCCAACTACAAAAGTAACGAATCACAAACCAATATTAGTACGCCTGAGTTTCGTGAAGCCATTCAAGTGCGCGCACAACATTTCGGATCATTGATTGCTAAAAAATACGGCGAACCTTTTCTCAGCAAGGAAAACATCGGTACTACCGATCCTATAAAATTCTTACGTGACGGGGAAAGCGCTCAAAAACTCGGATTTGCTTAATGCGTATTCAACCAAAAACTGTTTGTATTTTCGAAGACGATCAGTACTTCATGTTATTTCCACTGACGTACCTAAGGCCGGTATTCCAATTGCATTGCGGAGCGCTATCGCTGGCTGAACGTATCCGTCGCTTCTTTCCGGATTCTGCCATTGTCTACCAATGCCGTGATTATCTGGCGCCATTGCTTACCGAAAATTCGGCCGGGATTCGCGTCAATCAAATGATCAACGAAGATTGTTTATTCATCAACGGTTCTGTTTTATGTGATCAAAGATTTGTCGACTCTATCCTTCAAGATGCTGGTTGCACATACACACATAACAATAAAACCGTCGCTTTCTGGAACAGACTTACTACTTCCAAAAAAGAAATTGACGTTCAATGCATTTGTTATCCATGGGATCTTATACAACATAATGCCGAAGCGCTCAAAGACGATTTTGAATTTACAGCGAAAAAAATCGATGGACGAGTTTACGAGGGCGTGCATCTGGTCGAATCCGAGAAGATTTCGATCGGCAATAATTCAAAAATCAAACCCGGCGTCGTATTGGATGCAGAACACGGTCCGATTATAATCGGCGAGAATGTCACGATTATGTCTAACGCCGTCATTGAAGGACCTTGTTATGTCGGGAACAACTCCATTATCAAAGCCGGAGCTAAAATTTATGAAGGAACTTCCATAGGACCAACATGCAAAGTTGGAGGAGAAATTGAGGCCTCGATCATGCATGGTTATAGCAATAAGCAACACGACGGATTTCTCGGACATTCCTACATTGCCGAATGGTGTAATCTGGGCGCCGATACGAATACGAGTGATCTGAAAAATAATTACAGTAGTATCAAAGTTATTATCAACGGAGAAACATACGACTCCGGATTATTATTTATCGGGCTTATCATGGGCGATCATTCCAAAAGTGGAATTAATACTATGTTCAATACCGGTACGGTCGTGGGTGTTTCATCCAATATTTTCGGCGCCGGTTTTCCTCCGAAATACATCCCCTCTTTCTCATGGGCGGATGGCACTGACATTAAGACTTATCGGATAGATAAAGCCCTCGACGTTGCGCGAACAGTTATGGATCGTCGAAAAATTACGCTTACCCCAGCCTATCAAGCGCTCTTACAATATATATTTGAAATGACGACGCACGAACGCACATCATAGCATGATAGTAACTTTCTTGCAAAAAATCCTGACAGCAAAACTATTAGCTGCGGCCGCATTGCTTTTGGTGATCGCCCATTTAATGTTGTATCACTTTCGGCTGGATTCGTTTCCATTGTCCGTAGAATGGGGTTCCGGATCGGATGAACCTAACCCTCGCCGCATGAGTATCGGTGTCGATGAAGAGCATTTGCAAACGTATCAACCCATGAATCCCCTCATCGATTCCCTTTTGTATAAAGAGTACGGATTAAAATCCGGATGGATAACCGACGAACCTGTGCAATTTGAAAATTTAAACTACGTACGCAAAACGGTTCAAATTCCGAAAAATTTCGCTTTCACGTTATTCAACATTGATCTTAAAAATGTTTTGGCAACTCACCAATGGGAAATTCTGAATGTTCGTGAACAGATGAAATCCGGTGACGTCCACATCGATATAGGCCGCGGCAATGTGATCTATCAACGGATTGATTTTATGATCAATAAACGTGTTCAGCCCCATGGAAAAGAATTCTCGATTATTGTCAGCGGTTTTGGATTGAAATACGACGAATTGACCAAAAAATTTATCGAACTGCCTGAAAACATAACTTTAGTAGTGCCGCAAGGTCAGGGGTTTTCAAAAATCATCGAACACGAAGCGGTTAAATCTGGAAAACAAGTTATTACACGTGTCCCTGAATCGCCGATCGTTTTCCATATTGAAGATGCACCGGATGCACATGCCGTCAAGCAATCGCTTTACTCAGTATTGGAAAATGCTCCCAACGGTGCCGTACTGGTGTGTTATGAAAAAGAATCAACGTATAACGTATTAAGTAATGAACTGGGGGATCTTGTGAAAAGGGGCTATCGGCTCCGAGGATATAGAATCCGGTATTAAACTTCAGCCTTCCGGATAATGCTATTCCGGATACTGTATTTTTTCAATAAAATTCCTACGCGCTGTTCTAACTGTTTTTGATACATCCATGCCGGATAAGATGACGTTCCAAACATTTTTTGATAACGCTCCATCAATTCCGGAAAGTGTTTTTGCACCAATTTAAAATATAAAGTTTTGCTGTCGGCTGAACTATTACCAAACAGCGTCAAACCTCCCGCCAGAACAAACTCACCGCCATACGATTTCGTTAAACTAACAGTTTTTTCTAATTGTTCATCCGTGTCAGTAATGAACGGCAATACAGGAATCAGATTAACTCCAGTCAAAATCCCTTCTTTTTTGATAATTTGCAATGCTTCGAATCGTTTTATCGGCGCTGGCGCTCCGGGCTCAAAGATAGCGGCAATTCTTTCATCAGCAGACGACATTGAAAATGCAATGATTACGCCCCGGCCGAGAGTAGTTTTTAATTCAGACGGCAAAATTGCATGCTTATCAATCTCTTTTAACAACGGGATATCGCGGGTGACTAAATCGGATTTAGTCAAAATCAAAACCGGAAATCGATGCTTCAGGATAGTTTCCAGAAATCCTTTTGTTCTTTCATATTGCAGTTCTATAAGCATATAAGGATCCGTTGCCGATGCCAAAGCAATGATACCGTATTGCCCTTTTTTTGCTCGGTTATGGAGTTGCTTGTCTAGGATTTCAAATGCATTGCTTTTAATAGTTAATTTTTCAGACAGATTCTCGCCGTATTTACTGCCACGTATGTAACAATATGCGCAATTAAAACTGCATCCTTCGTAAGGATTGACCGAGTAATCGTCAAGAAACCAAGTATCGCGACGGCGATGCTTGTTCAAAACCGATTTGACATTTTTTTCCCGGATCATCCTGGCGTCCGGTTATCGGCTATTATGTAATACTTTTCCGAGACTTGCATGATCTTTGATCCATTGGAAAATAAAATATTGATCACCTCGGGTTCCTTCACAGTCGCATGGCGGTCCATTGACTACCCAGCAATGATTCCAAGTTGGTTTCAGTATTACAGTAAAATCGTGCTGCTGATTCGTTTTAATTTCATTCAATATTTCAATAGATCGGCTGACCGGAATGCTTCGGTCTAATCCACCATACACCCATATTCCAGGATTTTTCATCCTTTCTAAATTAAGCCTTGGATTAAACCCTGATGGACCTTCCTTATCCATGGCAGCATATATAGCCGAATCACTCATGGAACTGTTCTTGCAATCGGCATCGCCACTTAGTCCACTATACAAAATTTCTTCGCCAAGTGAGACGGTTGGTCCCGAGCCGATAACGGTCCAAGCTATATGTAGAGTTGTATCAGATGCAGCGATGGGGACAATCCATCCTCCTTGACTAAATCCGTATAATCCGATTCTATTTGAATCAATTCTGCTATAAGTACGCAATAAACGAACGGCAGAAGCCATATCGCCCGCCAAAAGATAAAAATAATCGGGGTCTTTCCACGGACAGCAATCACCTTGAGAATCACCCACACCCCGTTTGTCATAAAAAAACATTCCCAACCCCTCATTCAAATTCGCTTGTATTGCATCGGAATATGGAAGACGTTTCCAACGATCGGAACCAAAATTATGAACCATCACCGGATGAGGTCCCGGTGTATTAGGCAAATATAATATTCCGGCTAATACAGCTCCTTCATTTTCAAAACCCACATCAATTTCAATATGATTGTCATACACTCTTTCCTCTCCGAATCCGATAGGAAAGGGTTGCCTGTCACTATCACATGCATAAACCAATAAACATCCCACAAATGCAAGATTGAAGCTGATGGATGCTAAATATTTTTTCATAAGTCTTATTTGTTAGAGATCATGTTATAATAAATATTTTTGGTATTCATCTCCAACTTTCTGTCTATTATTGTTTTTCATTCAGTTTATTAAATTTCTTAATGATTTTTTCAACGCGTTTACGTTTTGTTTCTTTTTGAAAGTCATCAAGCCGTGAAATAAGGACTTTCACAAAAAGCGCCTGGTTTTTATGAGTAACTATGGGAATAGCCTTTTCGGCATACATGGGCAATTGGTTGGTCGGGCTCTTTAGAAGCTGCTCCAGCAATAATGAAAACGCCGCGCCAGAATACTGCTTAATGCCGCATAATTTAATTAAAATATTAACGAGTTGATCCTTTGTGATTACGGATCCCTGATCTGCACTCGCAATGATTTTGGCTAACGAATTGTAAATGATTCTAGGGTTTTCAAGTGTAATAGAGTTGAGCGCGGTCATGGCACCCCACTGCAATCTGTTGTTTTTATGAGTCAGCAACGTAAGAAATACTTTTACATAACCGGCAATCAGTGAAGGATTTTTTTCTCCAATTTCATAAAGTACTTTGATACAATCGTTTTGGATACTTCGGTTATCATGGTCCAGGTTGGTAACAAGCTCTTTTACTGCTTTTCGATCCTTCTTGTTTGTAATAGATTGAGCTAATTGTTGATTAGGTATTTCATCCCGACGACCAAGCGAAGACGATAGTTTTGTAATCACGTTCATAATTGTACTGCTGTAAAGTAAATAAATTTAGTCAACCAATATAATTACGGCCACTGACAACCCTATGTCACTAAATTTATTTTTTTAATGAAGTGATTGTATGTATTCATTGAGAGAATAGTGATTCTTTTTTCTGAAAGTTTCTCCTGAATTCTTAAGATGATTGATTTGGCCGATTTTAAAGTCTCTATACGATTTCCGTTTCCAACACCAAGCTATCACGTGCCATTGATTGGAATAAAAAGTAAGTCCGATCGGTTCGATTTCCCTTTGGCTCTTTTGCGCGTCGTTGTTGGTATAATTAATTATTATAACTTGTTTATTGGTGATTGAATTTTGTATTTCGGTCAGAAAATTCGATGGATAAGTTTCAGTTTTTACCGGATAAATTTTGATTTGGGATTGTAAAAAATCAGCTTTGATTTTTTCAGTCATTCTTAAAACTGCCTTGATTTTCGTTACAGCATTTTCAATGTAATCTTGCGTTATTTTATCAGCAAAGCGGCCCGAAAGCGCCGTAATAAGTATGAGAGCGTTCGCTTCTTCGCTGGTTAAAGTAATCGGAGAAAGAAAAAAGCCCTGGAGGATTGAATAACCCTTACGACTTTCAAAACTCAGTGGTACCCCCATTTCTCCAAGCGCTTTTAAATCGCGATAGACTGTTCTGAAACTTATTTCATACCTATGCGCCAGAAACTTGATCGAGACATATTTTTTTGATTGCAATGTCGTGAGTATAGCAACAAGCCGATCGATTCTATTCATACTTCTTTTCCAACCAATCCTAAAGTGCTTTTGAAACTGGCCGTGGTCCTACACAAATAGTTTTATAGTTTCCGCC
>JAIBAF010000044.1 GCA_019695335.1 bacterium | reverse complement strand
ATTTTGCACAAATCATATTCCCACTGTTCACGCACGTCGAGGATTTGAATCTCTTTACCGGAATCCATCCACTGTTTCAATTCTTCGGGACTAAGTTGTTTCATAATCTTTTTTCTTTCTTCTCGGTTTGCGTGATTTATCCAATCCGATTCCGCGTTTAGCTTCGTTTTCAGCATAACGCGCAAGAAGATCGGTTTTGAATTGTGTAAAAGTATTATTCAAAATATGTTTCCGGGATTCTTTTGCCAGCCATAAATAAAAGTGAATGTTGTGAATTGTCGTCAGCTGATGTCCGACAATTTCGCCAATGCTTGACAGGTGACGCACGTATGCTTTAGTAAAGTTACGGCAGGTATAGCAATTACAATTTTCATCAATAGGCGTGAAATCATCCGCATAAATAGCGTTTCGAATAGTCATTTTGCCCCATGTTGTAAATAATGTGCCGTTTCGAGCATTACGGGTAGGCATCACGCAATCGAACATATCGACGCCGCGTTCGATACATTCCAGGATATCTTCCGGTGTGCCGACTCCCATCAGGTAACGAGGTTTATTTTCAGGCAGCACGGCACAGTTCATTTCAGCTATTCTATAAACTTCATGTTTGGGTTCGCCAACGCTGACGCCGCCGATGGCATATCCTTCAAAATCCATCGCGATCAAAGATTCGGCACTTTTCAGGCGAATATCTTCGAAGACGCTGCCCTGTACGATAGGAAATAAAGCCTGACGATGTCCATACAACGGTTCGGATTTTTCAAATTCAATTTTGCTCCGTTCGGCCCAGGCAAGTGTCAGATCATTCGAGCGAGCGGCGTATTCATGAGTACAGGGATAAGGCGGACATTCATCGAGAACCATGCAGATGTCGGAACCAAGTTTACGTTGAATTTGCACGACGTCTTCCGGGCGGAAAAAATGATTGGATCCGTCTATGTGCGATTTAAATTTGACGCCGTCATGGGATAATTTCCGTAATTGTGAAAGGCTGAAAACCTGATAACCGCCACTGTCGGTCAGCATTGGTAGATCCCAACCGATAAATCGGTGGAGTCCGCCGGCTTTTTGAATAATTTCAGTACCAGGCCGAAGATACAAATGATAAGTATTGCCGAGAATAATTTGTGCGCCGTTTTCTTTAAGCTCGCGATGCTCGATCGCCTTAACATCGCCAAGCGTTCCGACCGGCATAAAAATCGGCGTTTCAATGGAGCCATGATCCGTTTCCAGTAAACCGGCACGAGCACGCGATTGGTCAGAACTTTGGTCTTTGTGAAGTAAAGTAAATTTCAATGTGGCTGATTTGGATGAATAAATTCAACGCGCGAAGATATTGAAAAATGTTTTGAAATGCAAAACTGAAATGGCGTGTGAAATTTACTGCTTACAGGCTTTCAACAGAGATTGCTCCGCAGCTTGGATTGTATGTTCAATATCTTTTTCAGAATGGGCGAGGGACATGAACGCGGCTTCAAACTGTGACGGTGCAAGATAAATTCCATGATTCAGCATCTCATTGAAGTATATTCCAAAAGCCTTGGTATTGGCCGTTTTTGCCGAATCATAATCGATAACTTTTTGTGACGTAAAAAACAGGGTAAACATCGACCCGACACGGTTTTGCGTCAAAGGCAATTGATGCTTTTGAATAATTTCATCCAGACCTTTTTCAAGTATCGCCGATTTGTTCTCGAGTTGTTTGTAAATACTCGAATCGTTTTTCAGAATTTGAAGTATGGCCATGCCTGCAGCCATAGCAAGGGGATTACCGGAAAGCGTACCGGCTTGATACATCGGTCCTGATGGCGCCACCAACTGCATAATTTCTTTTTTACCGCCATAAGCGCCAACAGGCAATCCGCCGCCGATAATTTTTCCCAGTGTAGTCAGGTCAGCCTTGACGTTATACAATTCCTGCGCACCGCCTAATGCAACGCGAAACCCCGTCATTACTTCATCAATGATCAAAACGATTTTATGTTCGTCGCAAAGCGTACGCAATTTTTTAAGAAAATCATTTTGTGGCGGAATGCAACCCATGTTACCGACAATCGGTTCGACAATGATCGCAGCGATATCGTTTGGATTGGATCCAATCAATGTTTTAATCGATTCAATATCGTTGTAGCGTGCGGTTAAAGTTCCGCTTGCAATGGAAGCGGATACGCCCGGACTGTCGGGAATTCCTAACGTCATTGCGCCGGAACCGGCTTTGATCAGAAACGAATCCGCGTGGCCGTGATAACACCCTTCGAATTTTATAATTTTATCGCGTTTGGTATAAGCGCGAGCCAGGCGAATAGCGCTCATCGTTGCTTCCGTTCCGGAGTTGACCATTCGAACCATTTCAATGGACGGCATGATCGAACAAATCAATTCGGCCATTTCGATTTCTCGTTCTGTAGCGGCGCCGAAACTAGTACCGTCGAGTGCAGTTTTATTAATTGCTTCCAGAATAGCAGGATGAGCATGTCCGAGGATCATCGGGCCCCATGAGCCGACATAATCGATGTATTCGTTGCCATCGGCATCCGTCATTTTTGAACCGGAAGCTTTTTGAATAAAAAGAGGTGAGCGGCCCACAGATTTAAAAGCACGAACGGGTGAATTAACTCCACCGGGAATAAATTGTTTTGCTCGTTCGAATAGTTTTTCAGATTTGGATGTTTTCATGTTTTTTTAATCATTGGGTTCCCTTCGACTGCGCTCAGGGAACAACGAGTTTTCATAATTTCTTCGCAGCATCTTTTGCGAAGTAAGTTAAAATCAAGTCAGCGCCTGCACGCTTCATACTGACAAGCGTTTCCATCATCACACGTTCCTCATCGATCCATCCATTTCTTCCGGCTGCTTTAATCATCGCATATTCTCCGCTGACATTATACGCGGCCGTGGGCAAATGAAAGGTGTCTTTCACGCGGCGGATAACATCGAGGTAAGAAAGCGCCGGTTTGACCATCACGATGTCGGCGCCTTCCAGGATGTCTTGTTCGACTTCGCGCAACGCTTCGTCGGAGTTGGCCGGATCCATTTGATGCGAACGCCGGTCACCGAATTGAGGCGTGCTTTGCGCAGCGTCGCGAAAAGGGCCATAGAAACCGGATGCATATTTCGCCGCGTACGACATGATGGGCAAATTGTCAAAGCCGTTGTCATCGAGCGTTTCACGAATTAACTGTACACGTCCGTCGAACATGTCGGAAGGAGCAATAATATCCGCTCCGGCCTGGGCATGCGTCAACGCTTCTTTGGCTAATAATTCAATCGAGGCGTCATTAACTATTTCGTTTCCTTTGACAATGCCGCAATGCCCGTGCGACGTGTATTCGCATAAACAGACGTCCGTAATGACCACAAGCTCAGGAACTTCTTTTTTGATTGCCCGAACCGCTTCCTGTACGATACCGTGTTCATCGTAGGCTCCGGAACCAACATCATCTTTATGTTCCGGAATTCCAAATAAAATGATTGAAGGAATACCAAGCTTCTTCACTTCAACACATTCGCGCACGGTTTCATCGATTGAAAGTTGAAAAACGCCGGGCATGGATTTGACTTCGTTACGAACTTTTTTCCCCGGAACAACGAAGAGGGGATAAATCAAGTCCTCTTTGCGCAGGAAATTTTCGCGAACCATACTGCGCAAGGTTTCTTTCATGCGTAAACGGCGTAATCGGGTGACAGGAAATTCACTCATAAAAATTCCAAAGTTAAATGAATAATTAAACAACCAAATCTTTCAAGGAAGCGGTTCGTTGCAGTTTGACAATTCTATCGGCATTCTCAAATGCATTTTTTATGCAATCGCCTACGGCAATACCGCCGCGATAATTTCCGGTTAAATAAAAACCGGGAAATTGCTTTTCAAATTTTTCAATTTTTGCAATACTATCGAGATGGCCTAATCGATATTGTGGAATGGCTTTTTCCCAGCAATTGACACGAGTATAAACCGGGGCACCTGCAACAGGTAATAATTCTTTCACTTCGTCAGTTGCGATCTTAATTAATTGCTCTTCTTTTAATGAGGCCAACTCAGGCTGACGTGAACCGCCTATAAAACACGTAAAAGCAACATGATTTTCAGGAGCCCGATTTTCAAAAAGCGACGATGACCAGATAGCTCCCAAAATTTTTCTATTTTCTTTTTGGGGAATTAAAAAGCCGAAACCATCGAGCGGCCGTTTGACGTCTTCTGTTTTAAAACCTAAAAACACCTCAGCCACCGGCGGGTAATAAACGTCATTTAACTGGTTAGTCATTTCCGAATCGAAAGAACTGAGGAAGGTTGCTGCAACGTACGAGGGCACGCCCAGAACAACGGAATTCGTTTCAATCGTAGTTGATTTACCCTCAATCGTGCAATGAATTTTATAAGACGTTTCAAAAGATTGAATCGATGAAATGGTTGCCCCGGTATAGATCTTATCCGAAAGCTTATTAAAAATAGCGTTGGGTAATGTTTGCATGCCGTTTTTAAACGCAAACAATTTGGCACGGTCTTTGGATGTTTCGTTACGTTTTTTTCTTTCGCGTGCGCCTTTGATCTGTCCTTTAATAAGACTGCCGTAATTTTTTTCTAAGGCGTACAATTTAGGGAATGCCGCCTGAACGCTCAATTGGGAAGGATTACCTGCATAAACGCCTGCAACAAAAGGATTGATCGCATAATCTAAAAATTCTTTTCCAAGCCTTCTTTCCACGAATTCTGCAATCGTTTCTTCGTGTTCCGCACGGCCGATAAAAGGTTCTTTGAGCAGGCGTAATTTTGCAGGCAGCGACCATAATTTAGATTTGAAAAATGCGCCGGGCGACATCGGTAACGCGTGCAAGGTATGGTTGCGTAAAATATAACGGTTGTTGGCGTTTTCGTTGGCGTAGACGATCTCACCGGCAATTCCGATTTCCTTGCACAATTGACGGATTAGCGGCGTCGTTTCGAGTGCGCTGTTTGGCCCGGTCTCTATCAGCCAGCCATTATCGCGAATAGTTTTCATCGTGCCGCCAACCTCGTGATCTCGTTCCAACAATACGACATCGATCCCTTTTTGATTCAACCACCAGGCCGTTGCCAATCCGGTAATTCCACCGCCGATGACCGTTACGTCGTGGTACATTAGTTTAATTCCTTTGCGACAACGTCCGTTAAACATTCGATAAATTTAGGGCTTCTGATCAAAGCCGGCGTCATATCAAAATGAATAATACCAAGTTTTTTTGCTTCCGCTTTTGCTTCGATATTAATCTCCGACAACGTTTCGATATGATCGGTTACAAAAGCAATCGGAATGGCGATGATATGGGATACTTTATTGTGAGCGAGTTTTTCAACAGTTTGTACCAACGAAGGCTCGAGCCATTTTTGGGGACCAACTTTGCTCTGAAAACACAAATGATGCGCGAGACCAAATTGGCCTTTCTCCAAAACCAACTCATACGTACGTTGAATATGCCTGGAATAGGGATCACCGTTTTTAACTAATTTTAGTGGTGTTCCATGCGCGCTGAAAACCAGATGAATTTTATTGCGGTCTTTTTCAGGAACACGTCTGATCGTTCGCTGAATTCGTTCGACGAGCGCGTCAATATAAGCCGGGTGATCGTAATAACTTTCAATCACTCGTGTCTCAAATCCATTGACGTGTAAACGTTGAGTGATTCTTTTCCACTCGTTGATACTAGAACCGGTCGTGGCTTTACAATAATGCGGATACAGCGGCAATAAAACAATTTTTTCATAACCACGGTTTCGAATTTGTTGAACAACTTCTTCCGTCATAGGATGCCAATACCGCATCGCAATGAACACGTCGGCTTGGATATTCTTTTTGAGGAGCGAGTGTTGCAACGCTTCGGCTTGTAATCGGGTTTGTTTCAAAATCGGGGAGCGTTTTCCGATACGTTTATACAATTCTTGTACGGCTGGAGTACGTCGCGTGGAAATCAAACGGGCCAACCTTTTCCTGAAAAGAAAAGCTAACGGTAAATCGATAATGTCCGGGTCACAAAATAAATTAAATAAAAACGGCTCAACCGTCTCCAGGGAAACAGGGCCACCGAGTTGCAAAAGTATGACGGCTGTTTTATTCATACATCAAACCGTTTTTGAAAAAATAGGTTTTTCTTTCATCATCTGGTCGATATAAGCATCGAAACACATGGCAATATTGCGAATCACAAGTCTTCCGAGTCCATTTACGGTAATGATATCCTCGCCGATAGTAATCAGACCTTCGTCAACAAACTCCTTGAGTCTTGTTATTGAATCGGAAAAATAGCTGTCGAAATGAATATTAAATTTTTTTTCAACGCTACGTTTATTGAGTTCCATATCGCACATGATCTTGATGATCACATCTTTGCGAATATGATCGTCTTCACTCATGCGATAGCCGACGTGTGTTGCCGGTTTTTGTTCGTCGATCATTTTGTAATATTCCGGCAGCGATTTCACGTTTTGCTGATATGAATTCTGAAAGTGACCGATAGCCGACATGCCGAACCCGTATAAATCGCAGCCGGCTTTGGTTGAATAGCCTTGAAAATTGCGATACAGCGTTTTCTGACGCTGTGCAACAGCCATTTCATCGGTTTGTTTGGCAAAATGGTCCATACCGATATTCCAATAACCAGCGTTCAGGAGTTTTTCAATGGTCATTTTAAAAATTTCTAATTTCAATTCCGGCGACGGCATGGCATTTTCATCCAAAACACGCTGATGTTTTTTCAGCCAGGGAACATGAGCGTAGTTAAAAACGGCAATCCGATCAGGCGATAACTCAATGATGCGATCCACGGTTTGTGAAAACGATTCGACCGTTTGATGAGGTAAACCGTAGATCAGGTCGAGATTGATACTTTGAAATCCAAGTTTACGGCACCATGTAACGGCGTCGCGCGTCATGGTCTCGGGCTGGATTCGATTGACAGCTTGTTGAACATGTTCGTCAAAATCCTGAACACCCATGCTGACGCGATTAAAGCCACAGTCGCGGAAAGCTTTGACGTGATCGAACGTCAATCCTCTCGGATCCATTTCCACGCCGGCTTCGATATCGCTGGCAAAATTAAAATGCGAGCGGATGTAATTGCCGACATCGCGAATTTCATCCGGTTCAAGGTATGACGGCGTTCCGCCGCCCCAGTGTAGTTGAGACACTTTTCTATGCGGTGCGATCAGCGGAGCGATCAGGTCGATCTCTTTTTTTAAATAGCGACTGTATTCACTGATGCGGTCACGATCCTTAGTTACAAGCATGGTGCATCCGCAATAATAGCATAACGTATCGCAAAACGGAAAGTGGAAGTACAAAGACAACTCTTTGTGATTGGTCGCATCATTAGTTTGCATGACCTCGTGAATGTATTCTGACGGGCCGAATGCCGGTGTGAAAACCGGTGCAGTAGGGTAGCTGGTATAACGTGGTCCGGGACGACTATATTTACGAAGAATATTTAAATCAATTGAGCTAAATTGTTTCATATAAGGGTTTCCTTAATGATAATTTATGCTATACTTCTTAACTGTTTCAACAAATGTTTTGACGTTTTCAACCGGAGTTTCGGTCAACACGCCATGTCCGAGATTAAAAATATGACCATTACCTTTACCGAATTTTGCCAAAATGTCTTTAACGCCTTTTTCAATTCTTTCCGGAGTCGAAAACAGTATAGTTGGATCCAAATTGCCTTGCAATGCCACCGTGCTCCCGATTAACCGGCGAGCATCGCCAATATCCGTTGTCCAATCAAGCCCCACAACCTGTGCCCCGGTCGATGCGATCTTTTTAAGTGAATGACCGCAATCTTTACAAAATACTATCACCGGCACATGATTCTTTGGTAATTGTGAAATTACTTGAGCAATATAACGAAGTGAGAACTCTTCAAAATCCTCCTGTGACAAAATTCCTCCCCACGTGTCGAAAATTTGTACCACATCGGCGCCGGCTTCAATCTGAGCGGATAAATACGAAGCGACTGAACGTGCTAATTTGTCTAATAATTTATGAGCATCGTTTGGAGAGGTGAAGATGAGTTTTTTAATTTCCCGAAAATCTTTTGAACCTTTTCCTTCAACCATATAGGTTGCCAAAGTCCACGGCGAACCGGAAAAGCCGATCAGCGGTACTCGTCCTTCAAGACGTTTCTTTGTCAGGCGAATCGCATCCAATACATAGTTCAATTTATCGGAAGGATCGGGAATAGGCAATTTTTCAATGGCTGAAGCCGACCGAATCGGAGTGGGAAAACGGGGACCTCCTTTGCCTTCTTCGACGATAAGTTCCATTCCCATCGCTTCAGGCACGACCAGGATATCCGAGAAAATAATGGCCGCATCGACGCCGATAATTTCTACAGGCTGAATCGTGACTTCCGACGCGAGATCGGGCGTTTTACACAAGGTTAAGAAATCGGCTTTTTCACGAACGGCGCGATATTCGGGTAAGTAGCGTCCGGCCTGACGCATAAACCAAACCGGCGTACGTTCGACGTTTTCACGACGACATGCCCTCAAAAATAAATCATTGGACAATCGAGTATTCACCGTGCTCCTGTTGGGTTTGCAGGTAATAAAATTCGGCGATCGCTTTTGTCAACGATTCGGAACTTGGTTCCTGTGCAACAATCGAAACAGGAATATTCAGATCACGTGCACATTGTTCAGTGGTCGGTCCGATGACGGCTATCGCTGCTTTTTGACAAAGAGCCGCCGGAATAACTTCAAAAAAATTACGAATCGATGACGGACTAAAAAAGGTAATCATATCAATTTTATGACCAATCAGTTCCTGTTTCAAAATGTTAATATTCTGTTCCGATGGAGGATTAGTGCAATACACAACGGCCTCATCGATTCGATGACAACTTTCATTCAAAATTCTGGAGATTTCTTGTCCGGCCAGATTGCCTTTGATAAATAGAAAGTAAGAAGATTGAGGATAAAGGCGGGCGATTGCTTGAGCCAGTTCAGCTCCATTGGAACCAAAATTACTCGCATGTAGTCCGTACGATTCGACGGCCTGTTTGGTTGCGTCGCCAACAACATAAATTGATTTTTTCTCTATGATCGTTTTGACATCCGGTGGTACCCGGTTTAAGAAAAAACGAACGGCATTAGAACTGGTGAAAATAATGCCATCATATTTAACCATTTTTTGAATGGCACGATCGCAAAGCTCCCATGACGCTGGTTCACTAATTTCGATTGTAGGAAAATTAATAACTGTTGCGCCCTGATTTTCCAGCAAGGATGTAATGTTTTTAGCTTGCTTCTTCGGGCGTGTAATAACAACGGTGCGTCCGGAAAGAACCTGACTTTTAGACTTCATTTCCATAACTATTTCCATTCTGACGAATAGCATCCAATATTTTATCGGCGCCTCTGCTGATCAATTCGTTCGCCAACATTATTCCCAAAGTTTCAACATCGTCGACATTGCCGGTTATTGAACTGCGAATGATCATTTTCCCATCGAGTGAACCAACAACGGCGTCGAGGGCCAATTTATTATTTTCAACGCGCGCATAGGCGCCGATTGGAATTTGACATCCGCCTTCAAGATGTTTTAATAATGCTCGCTCAGCCATCGTGGCCAACCGTGTTTCCGTATGATTCAAAGGTGCAAGCATATCGGCGATTTCATTATCATTTTTCCTAATTTCAATGGCGAGAGCGCCTTGGCCAACTGCCGGTAATATGATCGACATATCGATAATTTGCGCGATCAACGATTCCCATCCAAGTCTTGTAACGCCGGCCTTGGCGAGCAGCATGCCGTCCCAATCGGATGCATCAAGCTTTTCTTTACGCGATTGAAGGTTACCGCGAATGTCGACGATATTTAAATCGGGGCGGTAGGCAAGTAATTGGCACTTACGGCGTAAACTGCCGGTAGCGATTGTTCCACCGACGGGAACGGCATCCAAACCTGAATATTTTTTTTGAGGATGAGAAACAAAAACGTCATGAACATCTTCACGTTCAGCGATGGCGCCAAGAATCAATCCATCGGGAATAACGGTTGGAACATCTTTTAGGCTGTGAACGGCCAGATCGATTTTGCCGTCCAGCATGGCTTTTTCGAGTTCCTTGGTGAAAAGACCTTTGTCGCCGATTTTAGAAAGGGGAGAATCGAGAATTTTGTCGCCCGTCGTTTTAATAACGGCTTGTTTGATGATAATCGTGGGATAAATTTTTTGAAGAGCAACGGTAACCCATTGGGTTTGCCAAAGCGCCAGTGCGCTTCCGCGGGTTCCGATGATGATGTGGTCTTTCATGGATCGTCCCGATGTATTTATAATTCAAAAATACAAGCTAATGTATATTTTCTTCCAATCCGAACAGACTGCGAACCACATACAAATTTCTGTATTGATTGCCGTCATCTTCGCCAAATCCGTTTTTCAAACACACAGTCGGATGATGAAGAAGTTTTCCGATAATACGTTTGGTAATCATTTCGACCAGTTCGCGATCATCCTCTCCAAACCGATTGGCAAATTTACCAATTTCATCTTGTCGCACTTGCTCAAAATGATAATGCAGATCGTGAATCAAGGGGCTGACATTGAGTGACAAATACCATTTCTGATACTCGGCGAGCTCCTCTTGGATGATCCCTTCGATCCGTGGAATATCGGCTTTGCGTAACTCCAAATTGGCGTCGATTGTTTTGGACAAAGCATCCATATCGTGCAAGGATATACCGAAAATTTCTGCAACAGCCGGATCGATATTACGCGGAACGCCGATGTCGATGATCAAAAGCGGACGCTGATCACGGATTCTCATTGCATTCTCAATTTGCGATTTAGTCAAAATGTAATGATGGGCATCAACGGAGGAAATAATAATGTCAACGTCGGGGAGATAACTCTCGATCCGTTCCATTTCAATAGCCATACCGCCGACGATTTGAGTCAATTCCTGAGCGTGTGAAAACGTGCGGTTCGCAATCAATAATTTCCCAATGGATTTTCCGGATAAATGTTTAGCTGTTAACTTGCTCGTTTCACCCGCGCCGATAAGCAATGCAGTCCGCTCGGAAAGGTTGCTAAAATTTTTTTCAGCCAAATTGACGGCTGTATAACTTACCGAAACGGCGCCTTCGGAAATGTGTGTTTCAAACCGCGCACGTTTGCCGGCATGAAAAGCTTGTTGCGTCAGCCGGTTGAGATGGCTCCCGAGAGTTTCTTCTTCCTGGGCGATACGGCATGCTTCTTTGATTTGATTAGTGATTTGAATATCGCCAACGACCATGGAATCAATGCCTGAAGCGACAGCAAACAAATGAGACACCGCCCGATCGGCTTCCAGAATATAAAAATGATCAGTCCGGACGTACTCGCCGGCCGATTTTAACTCGATCAATTGTTCGATAATCTGTTGAATAGGTAATGGATTGACAGGGCACAGCGCCGCGTAAGTTCCATAAACTTCCGTGCGATTGCAGGTCGAAATAATCAGACATTCATCGAAGAATTTTTGCTTAAGCATGCGCAAAGCGTCGCGGTTTTCATCGTGAGAAAAACAAAACTTTTCTCTGACTTCAATTGGAGCTGTGCGGTGATTGATACCGATTGCGATGATGTTCATAGGTCGTTTGATTTAAATTCAACTGAGCAACATTATCACTGCTAAAATAAGTGATATTAAAAATTTGTCAATGATACAACCCAGCTTTTACACTAATTTTACAAAACTATGTAAATAAACATGATAAAAGTCAGGAATTCGCTCTTAAATCGGGATGATTCAGCCTGACAGGGAGAGAAATCAACTCAGATTGAGAATCGTTTTCAATAAAGTTTATGATAGAAATTAAAACGGAGAGATCTTTTTGATAAAAGACAATATCGGCATTGTCTTCGACAATTTTTCGGCGGGATATACCGCAAAATCCAACCATCAGGTCAACGGCGTTTCCCACTTCATAGTCGCTGGCGCCGTCGCCAATCATGATTTTGGTTCCTTTATAAGCTTCTACTATAATTTTTTTTCCATTCGATTGGGCTGTAGGCATTTGTTCGTCAAAGCCTTTGTAATTTCCTGAAGAATCGAAGTAAATTTTATTGGCAAATATTTTTTCAGATGAAATGCCGAGCTTTTCTCCCAGCGGTACTATGGATTCGAAAAAGCCTCCACTGACTATATAAACTTTTTTATTGCTTTCGTGTAATTGTCGGATTGTTTCGACGGCACCGGGTGTGATTTTTTGAATATATAATTCACCGACTTTGTGCAGATCTGATCGTGAGGGACGAATGACTTCCAAACGTTGCCGCAAGGCCGTCAGAAAATCCAGGCCTCCATTCATTGTCTGATCTGTAATGACGGCAATTTCAGGCTTTTTGCCTTTTAGATCCGCCAGTTCGTCAATGCCTTCGATGGAGGATAAGGTGCTATCGCAATCAAAAAAGATATGTTCGAATTTCTTTCCGAATAAACTCATGATCTATTTGTGAAATAAAAAAATCAAAAATGAAATGATCATTTTTGATTTTTCAATATGTATGGTATCGTGTAGTTAAGATAACGTTACATGCTCGACGTCCATCGTGTAATGTCATTAAAAATTACATAAGCAATAAATGTTAATAACAAGGCCATGCCGATTTGTTGAGTATATAGTTTAACTTTGATGGATAACGGGCGGCGAATAATACCTTCGATGAAAAGGAAAACCAGATGCCCTCCGTCAAGCGCCGGAATAGGGAAGAGATTGAACACGGCAAGGCTGATGCTCAAGAGCGCCATAAAATTCCATATTCCTTCCCAGCCTTGTTGTTGTTTAACTTCTCCGGTCATTCTGAAAATTGCAACTGGACCGCCCATCGATTCTTTAAATGATGCTTCACCGACGATCATCTGTTTGATGCTTTTGAGCATGTAACCGGTCATAAACGCCATGTTGCCAAACCCCCAGGCGACAGCTTCGCCGACTGAAGCTTCACGGACGAATTCCGGCAGTTGCGGCGGACCAATGCCAATCTGCCCAACTTCCATCGTTCCATCAATCGTTTGTATTTTCGAGCGGCGAGGGGTAATCTCGGCTTTCATTGTTTCACTATTACGCTGCCATTCGACTGTAATTGATTTTTCAGGATTGGAATGAATAATTTCAACGAGTTCCTTCCATTCATTCACACTGTGATTGCTGATTGAAAGAATTTTATCTCCGGATTTTAACCCTGCTTTTTCTGCCGGGCTTTCAGGCATAACGGATCCGATCTCCGTACCCAGTTTATATTCTTTATATTTGTCGATGTCAGGCAATCCATTAAACCATCCCATCAGAGCGAAAATAATTCCGGCAAGCAGAAAGTTAAAAATGACGCCGCCGGTAATGACGATTATTCGTTGCCAAATAGGTTTTGCACGGTATTCCCACGGTTTGGGATTGCCTTCTTTCATGCTATCGGGATCAAGGCTTTCATCGATCATACCGTTGATCTTGCAATACCCGCCGAGTGGAATCCAGGACAAACAATAATCCGTTGTATATTTTTCTTGAAAGGTCTTTTCGTCATGGATTTCAGAATAGGCAATAAAAAAACTTACGAGATCGGCATCCGATGTAAAATCTTTTTCGATTATACCAATGATATCGGCAGGTATTTTTGAACCCGATACAGCGAGGCGAACATGCGTGCGTATTTCTTCTTTCTTTTCCGTTTTGCCTCTTTTGTTGATGATTTCGGTTTCGATCACTTCTTGTTCGATTTCGAAAGCACTATCGATCATCTCCATCGCGTCTTCAATGGATCCGGCGAGGCCTTTTCCGTGCAAATGCTCGTATAGTTTTTTGAAGGTGATATTGCCGGCAATAGCAGCTTTAATGTCACGGAGGAATTTTGGACGCAACCGTTTGCTGCTCCAGCGGAATCCCCATGCTCGCGGGGGAAATCCCAGGGAAAAGGCATCAACGCGCATCCCGAAAATTTTGGCTGCAAAATAATGTCCCAGTTCGTGTATAAAAACCAGCATGCCCAACACGACAATGAACGGAATAATAAAATCAAATAATGCCGTACTCATCAGCAAATCCTTGTATTATTGGTTAATTCATTTTCACATTTTTAATTTCACGACCGCAAAATTCTCTGGCCCAACGGTCAGCCTCTACTACGTCATCCAGCGAAGGATCGGGATGTATTGTGTGGGCCGTCATCGCTTTTTCGATGGAGCGGGGAATATCGTTGAAGCCGATCTCCCGTTTTAGGAATTTCGATACGGCAACTTCATTAGCTGCATTCAATACGGCAGGCATGGTTCCCATGGTTTTTAACGCTTCATACGCAAGTCGCAGACAAGGAAACTTTTGGGTATCCGGTTGGAAAAAATCAAGCCGATTGTACTTGGTGAAATCGACGCATTCGTAACCGTTTTGGATGCGCCCAGGGTACGTCAAAGCGTACTGAATCGGAAGCTTCATATCGGGCAATCCCATCTGCGATTTGATCGATCCGTCAACAAATTCGACCATTGAATGGATGATCGATTGAGGATGAATGATCACATCAATTTTCTCAGCAGGCATCTGAAAGAGCCAATGTGCTTCGATCACTTCAAGGCCTTTATTCATCATCGTAGCAGAATCGACGGTAATTTTCGCACCCATGTTCCAGTTAGGATGTTTCAACGCACTTTCAACAGTCAAAGTTTCAAACTCTTCCAAAGGCGTATGCAAAAAAGGACCACCAGAAGCGGTTAAAATGAGGCGTTTGACGGAATCATTTGATTCGCCCACAAGACACTGGAAAAGCGCACTATGTTCGCTGTCAATCGGAATCAGATCGACTTTATGTTTTTCCAACAAGTGATTCACAACTTCGCCGGCCACAACAAGCGTTTCTTTATTGGCCAGTGCAATATTTTTTCCCGTTTTAATGGCTTCGATAGTGGGGAGCAGTCCGGCGCTGCCGACAATGGCGCCAACCATCATATCAAATGATTCGTTACGTGCCAGATCGACAAGACCTGTGTGGCCGTTGGTAATTCTGATGGATGTTCCTGCAAGCTTGTCTTTTAAATAGCCGGTATGTTCTTCAGAACAAATGCAAACACTTTGAGGGCGAAATTCTAGCGCTTGTTCGGCAAGCCTCTGCACATTGTGATTAGCCGTCAGACAGACGATTTCGAAAGCTTCAGGATTATGCCTGACCACATTCAAAACATTTTCGCCAATGGATCCAGTCGAACCAAATAGGCCGAGTTTTTTCATAGTTCTTTAAAATTATTGTCGAAGACAATAATACAAAAATTATGCGAAAAACCAAATCTAAATTTGGTGTGAATAAAATGATTTTGAATCGAAAAAAAAATAAGTACATTGATGTAAATCAGAATGCGAGCGGTTTTATGAGCGCACGATTGATTGTCCTCCTCCTCATCTTTTTACTTTCAAACACTGTTTATTCCCAATCCAAAATCTATCGTCTGACTATTGACGGAGTCATTAATCCTGCATCCGAAGAATTTATTGCCAAAGGTATTCAAACAGCCGTGGATAATGAGGCTTCATGTTTGGTTATTGAATTGGACACACCGGGCGGACTCATGAAATCAATGAACATGATCGTCAAAAATATTTTAGCCTCTGAGGTTCCTGTTGTAGTGTATGTTTCGCCAAGCGGATCGCACTGCGCGTCGGCGGGTGTTTTTATTATGATGGCTGCTCACATTGCAGCCATGGCGCCCGGAACAAATATCGGTGCAGCACATCCGGTAACGATGGGCGGCGGTAATGATAGCACGCAGCAAGCCATGATGGAAAAAATTACCAACGATGCCGTCTCCTATATTCGTAGCATTGCCGACAAAAATAAGCGTAATGCCGATTGGGCGGAAGACGCCGTCCGCAAAAGCGTGTCCATTACGG
Source organism: bacterium (assembly GCA_019695335.1). Taxonomy (NCBI): domain Bacteria; species bacterium. The sequence continues at coordinate 14,144 of JAIBAF010000044.1, read as the reverse complement.
AAGTTGAAGCATTGAATAAGCGTGTGATTAATCTGATTGCAAAAAACTTCGACAGTTTACTCGTTCAAATCGATAGCATGGTTGTCGAGACGGTCATTGGAAGAAAAACTATCCTCACAAAAAACGCAAAAGTAGAAGATATCAAACGATCCTGGCGATTTGGTTTGCTGGATATTCTAACCGATCCGAACATTGCTTATATTTTGATGATGCTTGGAATGTATGGATTATTCTTTGAATTTTATAACCCGGGATCGATTTTTCCAGGGGTAATCGGAGGTATCTGTCTCATCCTTGCATTTTATTCATTTCAAACTTTGCCGATCAATTATGCAGGGCTGGCGCTGATTTTGTTTGGAATTATTCTATTGCTACTTGAAATCAAAGTGACCAGTTACGGTGCATTGTCGATCGGTGGCGTAGTGTCGCTGTTTCTCGGGTCGGTCATGTTGATTGATTCACCTGACAAAATGATGGAGATTTCAATGGGTGTGATTATTCCGGTCGTATCAGTCACGCTGTTGTTTTTTTTGTTTATTATCGGTTTTGGCGTCAAAGCGCAACAACGTCAGGTCACGACAGGTGTTGAAGGTATGATCGGGGAATCGGGGATTGTCATCGAAGCGTTGGAGCCGGGGAAAATAGGTAAAGTTAACGTTCATGGTGAAATTTGGAAAGCGGTCAGCGTGCAAGCGATTCCGCTGAATTCAAAAATCAAAGTAACGAGCATCGATCACCTCAAACTTAAAGTTGAAAAACTCGACGGATGAAGGAGGAATTATGAATTTCACATTTTTTGCACCCTTTCTTATTTTTGTAATTATTTTCTTCTTTGCGAGTGCAATTAAAGTTCTTCGCGAATACGAACGTGGTGTGGTATTTCGGTTAGGTCGCCTGATCGGCGTCAAAGGTCCGGGTTTGATCATTCTTATTCCTGTTATCGATAAAATGGTCAAAGTGAGTCTTCGGACAGTTGTAATGGATGTACCACCACAAGACATTATTACACGCGATAACGTTTCTGTTCAGGTCAATGCGGTCGTTTATTTTCGCGTACTGCTGCCGGACAAAGCGATCATTGAAGTGGAAAATTTTATTGCGGCGACCTCGCAGTTGTCTCAGACGACTCTGCGCAGCATCATCGGGCAATTTGAACTCGACGATCTTTTAGCTGAGCGAGACAAGATCAACAAGCAATTGCAGGAAATCATAGATAATCAGACTGAACCGTGGGGAATAAAAGTAACGGCCGTTGAAGTGAAGCATATTGACTTGCCGCAGGAGATGAAGCGGGCCATGGCTAAACAAGCCGAAGCGGAACGTGAAAGGCGGGCGAAAGTGATTGCAGCGGAAGGTGAGTTGCAAGCTTCCCATAAACTGGCGGAGGCTTCAGACGTGATCAGCCGCTCACCGTCGGCATTGCAATTGCGGTATTTGCAAACACTGGTGGAAATTGCTGCAGAAAATAATTCAACAACAATATTTCCGGTTCCGATAGATTTTCTGAAAGCATTTATGCCGAAAGATAAATAAAAACTTGTCGGTTCACGATGACGCGTTTTTGGTCATTAATTCTTTTACAATTTTTTTAAAAACTTCTGTGTCCAGAGGCTTGCTCATGTAACGGTCGCACCCAGCTTCGAGGATTTTTTCTGCATCGCCTTTCATGGCATAAGCGGTCAAAGCGAAAATCGGGATCTTTTTCAAGATCGGATCTGATTTTAATTTTTTCGCAACCTGGTAACCGTCGATTTTGGGAATCTGGATATCCAGCACGATCAGATCGGGATGTTCTTTCGTAGCAATTTCGATAGCGTCTTCACCGTTTAAAGCTTCGATGAAATGATAGGATTCATGCCGGAGAAGCATCCGCACCAGACGTAAGTTTAAATCATTGTCTTCGACGATGAGAATTTTTTTCATGCTTCCCTCGATTGTGAAACGCCCAACACACGTTTGATTTCAAATAACAATTCTTCTTTCGAATGGGCTGCTTTCTGCATCAGCGACCGCACTTGCCCGTTGAGCAACTCCCGTTCTTCGTTGCTAATATCTTTGGAAGTCAAAACGATAACGGGAATGTATTTGAGGCGAACATCATGGCGCAAAACCTCGAGCAATTCAAATCCATTCATTTCCGGCATCAGCAGATCAAGAATAATGAGGTCGGGAAGATGTGCACGAATGCAGCCTAACGCTTCGCGGCCATTGGACGCCTTGACGACTTCGTAGTTCTCTTTCTCAAGAAATGATGCCGTGAGGAAAAGCATCTTCGGATCGTCGTCGACGACTAAGATGGAATGGGGCTCAGCATCGGGTGGCCGGGCAATTGTTTTAATCCGGCGAATTAACTGATGACGATCAACCGGTTTGACGAAATAATCGCTGGCGTGAAGACTGTACGCCATGTCTTTATTGTCAATTACGGATACAATCAATACGGGAATGGGAGCGGTTTTTGGATTGGATTTTAAATCCCGCAGAACTTCCCATCCGTCTTTTCCGGGCATCATGATATCCAAAATAATGGCGGTTGGTTGTCGCTCCATAGCCATATCAAGCACTTCATCGCCTCGATGAACTACCGTCGCCGGATAACCTTCGATCTCCAATATTTTTTTCATGTAATTTGCGGATTGAGGATCGTCTTCTGCTATGAGGATTGTGTTACCGGAAGGATTGATGTTGTTTGATGTCGTGTCGTCCATGCGGATCTGCGGGATTTGAAAAACAAATTTGCTTCCTTGGTTGACGGCGCTTTCCACCCAAATTTTACCGCCGTGCATTTCCACCAAACGCTTGCATAATGCCAATCCAAGACCGGTGCCTGAATCTTCACGCGTATGGCTGCCGTCGATTTGTCGGAATTCATCGAAAATGATGTGATGATCTTTTTCGTGTATACCGCGCCCTTGATCTGTTATGGACATTTCGAACATAGGTTGCAATTTTTCATCACGCATAGCGGTGTCAATGGTAATCGTACTGCCCGGAGGTGAAAATTTTATCGCATTACTGAGAAGGTTAATAACGATTTGTTTGATTTTATTCGAATCGCCGTAAATAAATGGAAAGGATTTTTCGTTACGGATGTCCAGCTTTTGGGATTTTCGTTCGAGCATAGGAAAAACCGTACGATGAACCAGCGTGAGCAGATCATTGACCGAAAAATCTTCACGATATAATTCCATTTTACCGGCTTCGATTTTGGATAAATCAAGAATATCATTGATCAACTGGAGCAGGTGACGCCCGCTTTGGTGGATATCGCGCAGACATTGCAACTGTTCAGCATTGACCGGTCCCGTAACTTGTTCCATCAGCAATTCTGAAAAGCCTATGATTGCGTTAAGAGGCGTTCGTAGTTCGTGGCTCATATTGGCGAGAAACTCCGATTTCAGACGATCGGCTTCAATGAGTTTTGCATTAAGTTCGCGCAGTTCATGGGTGCGGTCTTCAACCTTCCGTTCCAGTGTGTTATAAAACTGTGCATGCTCGATAGCCAATGCGGCTTGCGAAGCAAAAGTTGTAAGTAATTTCAGATCGTCCTCGGAAAAAGCATTTTTCCGGTGCCCGTTTTCCAGCGATATCGTTCCAATGATGTGTTCTTTTACTTGTAATAAAGCAGTAACCGCCGATTGGATGGAGCGATTTTCATAATCCGATTCTATCCGATAGCGTTCAGCCTCCGGCGACCACAAATCCGGAATGAGGATATTCCGTTTTTCCAATACGGCAATTCCCGAATATCCAAGACCGGGTTTAATAATGACATCTTTAATTTTGTCTCCATTATATCCATACTGTGCTTTGACTTCCAGCCAGCTCTTATCTTCGTTAAAGAGCACTACAGCGCCTTTTTCCGCCGACGGAACTGCGGTAACAGCTGATTGAATGACGATTTCCAATAGGGATTCTAGATCAATAGTCTGAATCAGATTCGTACTGACTGTGAAAAGCATTTCCAGTTCTCGCGTTCTCTGTTTCAAACCGGCATACAAGCGTGTATTTTCAATGGCAACGGCAGCCTGGGATGCAAAAGCCGAAAGCAATTTCAAATCCGGATCGGCAAACGCCTTTACGCGCGAGCCGTTCTCAAGTGAAATGACGCCAATCGCAATATCTTTTACTTGGAGTACGGCAACGACACAAGAACGAATAGGTTCAGCGAGAACAGCGGCAGGAGCAACAAAATGTTCGGTTGAAAGATCGTCGATCAGTAAATTCTTTTTTTCACGGAAAGCATATCCGGCAAACCCTTCGCTGATGGACATGCGAAATCCTTTAGCAATGGTTGCATTATAACCATGGGATGCATGAATAATCAGTGCATTCTGATCGGAATTAAACAGCATAAGCGTGCCTTTTTCAGCACTGGGAATAGCACTGATTGCCGAATCAATAATCAATTGTAGTAAGGCGTTGAGGTCATGGGTTTGCAACAGGCGGGTAGTTACGCTGTGCAATAACTCAAGTTCATGCGATTGCTCGGTGATATTACGTTGAAGATGTTCGTGTTCCTTGATTGCACAACGCATAAGATATCGGGATGTCGCAATCGCCACGGCTAATAAAATCAACGTACTAATGATGATGAAGCGAGTCCGGTCAGTTTCCGAAACGTTAATCCCGTGAAAAACGATCATCGATGTAATGGCAACGCCCGCCACCACAAGTGACGATAAGAAAATTCGTGTATTCAACGACTTCCAAAAAGCCATCATACATTCGCTTTCCGGTGATAGGCTCAAAAGCAATTCAATGATGTATCACATGCTGACAATCCGAGCAAGGAAGAGAGTAGAAAGGAACCGGCTTAAAGATACAGAACAACTCAGCGCTTTTTCAAGGTGAATTTTAATTTTCACTAAATTTTTAATTGTTTTTATTTTAAATAACATTTAAGTTGGCAACAACACACCAAAATTAAAATCAAAATTACCATGTCATTAAAGTTTAGAGATAAACTGATCGGGCTTGTGTTGATCATGTTGATCATTGCCGGCGGAGCCGTATTCATTGCCTTCCGTCAAATTGCCGAAAATATTGAAAAAGACATCACTGAGCGTTTGTCGAAAAGCAAAACGACCTATGAGGAATTTACTCGAACCTATTTCGATCAATTGATTTTGCAAGTGATCAGCGCGTCGGATAATCCGAAATATGTTGCTACGCTTACGACTAATGACAAACAAACGATTCAATATGGTTTGGAAGAATATAATCAAAATTTATCTTCGGACATATTTCTTGCAGTCAGCCGAAGCGGGGAAATTTTGGGTAATATTGGGTATGATGGTGCTAAACATTCGAATATTGCTCAGCTGCCCGAGGTCACGGGAGCGCTTGTTGAAGGAGCGGCCAGCGGTGGATTCTGGGAAGTCGGGGATTCATTATTCTGGATCTCGGCTGCCCCGGCGCATATTGGCAATGACATTCTTGGAGCAACGATTCTTGGCCGGCAAATCAATGATAATGCTGCTGAAAATATTGCTAAAGTTACCAGCAGTAGTATTGCTTTTTTGGTAGGTGGCAAAATCGTTGCGAAAGACAGCGCCAATGATCGCTCGGCATTGTTAGATCAGTTGAAAGAGCATCGTGACGCATTGGATCAGGCCATGATTCGTAAAGAATCAAGTACGCCGTTCACATTTAAACTCGGTCCCGAAACATTTCTTGCAGTCGCATCACCGGTAATTGCTTCGCCAGGATATGAAGGAGAAGAATCTAAAGTTATTGCCACTTATATTTTTTATAGCTCACTTGATAAAGCGCTTGAACCACTTCGTGCGGCTATTAGAACTTTGGCGTATATCGGGATCGGTGGAGGTGTTCTGGCCCTGCTGATTGGCTTCACGATTATCAACGGTGTGACCAAACCCGTTCGTAGATTGGTTGATGCGACGCATGAAATCGCTAATGGAAATCTTAATTTTGAAATTCAGGTTAAAACCCGGGATGAATTGGGGCAATTGTCTATGTCCTTTAATGAGATGACCAAAGGATTAAAAGACAAAGAAAGGGTTGAAAATTTATTCGGTAAATATTTATCCCCGGATGTTGCGAAGAAAGTGTTGGCCGAACAAACGATTAATGGTATTTTGAAAGGCGAACGTGCAAAGTTAAGTGTGATGTTTACTGATATTCGTGGCTTCACGCCGATGTCCCGGGGCATGGATCCGCAGGAATTGATCAATTTGCTTAACATGCATTTTGACGAGATGATCGATATTATCGATCGGTACGGCGGTACTTTGGATAAATTTATCGGTGATGCGATCATGGCATTTTATGGTGCGCCGGTGCATTATGAAGACTTTTATATGCGCGCAATCAATGCCGCTGTACAAATGCAACGCGCATCGGAAAAATTCAATTTTCAGCGTAAATTGGAAGGTAAAGATCCTATTCACGTCGGTATTGGTATCAATAGCGGTGACGTGGTTGTAGGGAATATCGGCTCAAATAAACGTCTCGAATATACGGTGATCGGCGAAACGGTTAATATTGCCAACCGGTTGTGCAGTGTGGCTAAAAAAGGCCAAATTATCATAAGCCAATCCACTTATGATCTCTTGCCCAATAAATCCATTGCGTCGCCGATTGAACAGGTAATGTTGAAAGGCGTGACGGAAGCAGTTACGGTGTATGAAATTCTATGGAAGAGTTAGAGTATATATGAGAAAAATCATTTTTTTTTGTGATAGCTATCCTTATATAAATGCGGTTTTTTAATTATGATCATATTGTAAATGCAGGATGTGTCAATATAGTGAAAGGACGTTTGCATGAATGAATTGGGCAATTATGCACTAATACTTGGCATCGCATTGGCTGCCTTTGCGGTGCTGACTTCGATGATCGGCGTCCGTCAAAAGCGTGGCGATCTGATTCTCGTGGCCCAGCGTTCCGTGTATGCTGTTTTTGCCATGGTTGTGATTGCCAGTGGCTGTCTGATCTACTTGTTAGTAACGAGCGACATGAGTCTTGAGTATGTTGCTTCTTATACGAATGTTGATTTGCCTGTTTTTTATAAAGTCACTGCTTTTTGGGCCGGACAGGCGGGTTCGCTTTTGTTATGGTCATTGATGTTGGCCATATACAGTTTTGCCGTTACATACCGTTATCGTCATCAACATGGGGAATTGATGCCTTATGTTATCGCTACGGCAATGGTAACACAAATATTTTTTCTCGCTCTTAATTTGTTCTCGGCCAATCCTTTCGATGAATTACATTCTGTTCACGCCGACGGGTCATCGCACATTTTTACTCCCGTCGACGGGCGCGGATTAAATCCACTCTTGCAACATCCTGCAATGATCATCCATCCGCCTACGCTATATACCGGATACGTTGGGTTTGTGATTCCTTTTGCATTTGCAATTGCCGCGCTTTTGAGTGGGAAGTTAGACGACAACTGGATAAAAATCTCACGTCGTTGGACACTGTTTGCATGGCTCTTTCAGAGCGCGGGCATCATGTTGGGCGGCTGGTGGGCTTACGTTGAACTAGGTTGGGGTGGTTATTGGGCCTGGGATCCGGTTGAAAATGCATCGTTAATGCCGTGGTTGACAGGAACAGCGTTTCTGCATTCCGTTATGATTCAGGAAAAAAGAAACATGTTTAAAGTATGGAATGTAACGTTGATAGTCGCAACGTATTTATTGTGTATCTTCGGAACATTTTTGACGCGTTCAGGCGTGGTATCATCGGTTCATTCATTTGCACAGGGATCAATTGGAAAATTTTTTATGAGTTACATCGTGATCGCTTTGTGCGCTTCGGTATATCTGGTTATTCATCGGTTACCACTGCTCAAAAATGAAAACCGTCTTGATTCTGCCATTTCACGCGAGAGCAGTTTTTTATTTAATAATTTGGTTCTGCTGATCTCGTGTTTTGCAGTTTTGTGGGGGACTATATTCCCGGTCTTGTCGGAAGCCTTTACAGGTGAAAAAATCGTCATCGGTGCACCGTTTTTCAATAAAGTTAACGTTCCAATTGGCTTATTCCTGCTGTTTTTGACCGGTGCAGGGCCGCTTTTCGCGTGGCGAAAAACATCGCTCGCCAGCCTCAACAAAGCTTTTTTGTATCCAACCATCATTGCATTGGCTGGTGGCGCTCTTGTTTTCTTTTTCGTAACGCAACATTTTTACGGTTTGATGTCTTTCATTTTGGCCATTTTTGTTGGCGCTGTTATTATTATTGAATTCATCAAAGGTACTCAAGCGAGGATAAAAGCTAATTCAGAAAACTCTATGACGGCGCTGAAGAACCTTACGCTGAAAAACAAGAGACGTTATGGCGGTTATATCGTTCATTTTGCGATCGTCATTATTTTTATCGGCATTACCGGAACGATTTTCAATTATGAAACCAAATTTGAAATTGGACAAGGTCAGACGACTCAGGTCAAAGATTATACCATTGTTTGCGAAAAGATCGGGTTCGATGATAATGCCAATTATCAATCGCAATATGCGGTATTGAACATCTCGAAAAACGGAAGTTTTTTAGCGTCAATGAAGCCGGAATTTAGGATGTATAAAGCCAGTGAACAACCCTCAACGGAAGTTGCACTTCAAAAAGGATTACAGGAAGATTTATACATCGTATTTACCGGATTGGATAATACCCGGCAACGTGCCGTCATTCAATTGTATATCAACCCGCTTGTAACATGGCTTTGGATTGGGACGTTCGTCTTGGTTGCAGGGACATTAATTTGCCTGTTACCAAACGCGCAGGATGAACGTACGGAAATTAAAACTGTCAAAAAGGAATCCATTGCTGAAAAACAATAAATCATGAGGTTGACTTTGCGAACTATTTCTTTGCTTTTATTTTTTATGGTTGTGGGGTCATTGGCCGCCCAAAGCGAAACGGCTCACAGTGAAAAACTTTCAGGTAAACAGGCAGAATTATTCAAATCGGTTTCTGACGATCTGATCTGTCAATGCGGTTGTAATCTCGTATTGTCCCAATGCGGACACGTGAACTGCCCTTCGGCGATTCCAATGCGTAATAAGATCGAAGAGATGATCCTTGCTGGAAACTCTAGGCAAGAGATGCTGAATTATTTTATGAATGAGTACAGTTTTCGGGGCAAACCCCCGGTAGGTAAAGCTATTTTATCCCAGCCGGATACGAAAGGGTTTGATCTGATGGCATGGTTGATGCCATTTGTTTTGTTTGTAGTATTTCTGGCGGTCGTAGTGTATGTCGTGAAAAAAATAAGCGGACGGGCCATCGAGAAGCCGGTTGCGGCGGAATCGCCCGCTGAATTAGATCCGCGGATTGAAGAAGAATTAAAAAAATTTGAATCATGAGTTTGTTTTAGGAGTGATTATGCTTACGGCTATTATGATCATGCTGGCGCTGACGGCGTTGATATTTGTGTTCAAGCCATTGTTAGATAAAACGTTTGTTCCATTCGATCTCAAAGATGACCGTACCAAAAAACTGGAAGCGCTGATAAACCATAAAAATAAAATTTATGCTGACATTAAAGATTTGGATTTTGAATTTGGTATCGGCAAAATGGCTGAAAACGATTATCGTTCGTTGCGCGGAGAGTGTCTGAAAGAAGTATCGAATGTAATGAAACAGATTGATGCGCTGCAGGAGGGTGTACCGGTTGCAGGTAACGGCAAAATTACGGATGCATACATTGAAGACTTGATCCGTCAAAAACGTCAACATGCCGTTGCAGGTGAAGCGGTGATTATTACTTCGCGGGACGAAATGCTGACCTGTTCATCATGCGGGCGCGAAAACCATGTTGACGCGAAGTTTTGTTCCGAATGCGGTACAAAATTAGTTAAAAATTAAAATTTTAATGGAGCGACTATGATACGAATGTTGATCGCTTTTTTAATAGGTTCGATGGCCATACTGAGCGCTCAAAATACAGCGACTATTACCGGGGATGTTATCAACGGAACGACCGGTAAAAAAATAAAAGCCGATTGGGTTGTATTGGTTAAAAGCGGGCAAGGGCTTACAACGGTAAAACAACTTGATAATGTGTCGGATTATAATTTCACCGGCATTGAGCCTAATCCGAACGCGCCGTACCTTGTCAGAGCCTCTTTTCAAGGTATAGTGTACACAACCAATGTCATGGTTACTTCCGCTGTGACGCTCAATGAAAATGTAAAAGTTTATGAATCATCGACGAAATGGGCGAATATCAGCATTCGGGTGCCGCATCTTATCGCTGTGAGAGAAGGCAATGTGCTTCAAATCGAAGAGACGTTTGAAATCTCGAATAATGGAACAGCGACCTACAACCAAAAAGATCAGAAGATACCGACCTTTCGATTTAATGCACCGAAGGATGCACAGATTATCAATGTCAGCACTTCAGTTAATCGCAGTATGCCCATCACGCAAAATTATTTCGCTTTCGAAGAGGGTTATGGGGTTAATCTGCCATTAAGGCCCGGCGTAACTCAGATTCAGGTCGCATACGCATTGGATTATACTAACGGCAATGCTGAAATGTCGCATCAATGGTATTATGATGTGACCGAATGTAACGCTTTTTTATCACCTGTGGATTTGCAAGTCACTACAGACGGTTTTACGAAAATTGACGACAAGCAAATGGAAGACAACGGCTTCATCATTTATTCCGCAAAAAGCATCAAGGCTGGAACGGCTCTTAAAATGCAAATAAGCGGTGGTTCTGTCGTCGATCGTCACCAAGATTCAAAAATTGAAGCCAAAGAGAATGCTTTACAAACGGCCGTGTGGGTCATACTGCCCATGGCTCTGGCGGTGTTGTTATTTGGATTATATTGGGGTATAAGTAAAAAAGCTGTTCAGCCTGCGTATCATGAAAAAAAAGGTTCCAATCGCGATCTCAAACGTCAGAAAGAACAGCTTATTCAAACCTTAGCCAAACTCGACGACGATTTTGAACGTAGTGGCAAAGACAAAAAAAATTACGAAAAAAAACGAATCGAATTAAAATCACAGCTTCATGATATCTTAACATCCATCAATCAACATTAACCAACCGCTACTTTTTAATGACCCATAGCAGCGCATTTATACAGGCCGAAAATCTGAACAAACTTTTCGGCCGTTTTAATGTACTCCGCAATATAAATTTGTCCGTAGATTCCAATGAATTTCTGGCCATTATGGGCCGCAACGGTGCCGGCAAAACGACGCTTTTGCGAATTTTGTCATTATTGGTTAAGCCTAATAACGGAAAATTATCGATAGGCGGCAATGATGCCCATCAGGACGTTAATAAAGTATTAAAAGATATTGGCGTAATTTCACACCAAGTGTTTTTGTACGGCGATCTTACCGCAGAAGAAAATTTGAATTTTTATTCCAAAATGTATGATGTGCAAAATGCCTCCGAGCGAATCCAGACGTTGTTGGACAGAGTCGGACTAATTTTACGTTCACGAGAACCTATTCGACGCTATTCGAGAGGCATGCAGCAACGGTTATCAATTGCCCGGGCTATTTTGCATAGCCCTCGTTTACTGCTTTTAGATGAGCCTTATACAGGTCTTGATCGCAATGCATCGGCGATGCTCGATCAAATCCTCCGAGACTATCATCAAGCTGGCAATTGCATCATTATGGTCTCGCATGACATCGATCAGGTATTAAATCTTGCCTCCCGTGTAATTTTATTAGATAAAGGGCAAATCGCTTTTGAAAGTTTCATCGATTCGACAACAACTGACAAAGTCAATTCGATCCTCAAACAATATCTTACCTAGATAAATCCGCTCACCTCGCTGCACAAATTCAATTTGAATTGATTGGGTAATTGTTTTATCTTTGCCCCATGACCGATGAATTACAGATAAAACAAGACATTTTGGAATGCGGCCGTCGTTTATACGATAAAAGGATGGTTGCAGCTAATGATGGGAATATTAGTGTTCGTCTGAGTGATAATGAAATTATTGCCACACCGACTGGGCGTTCCAAAGGATTCATGCTTGTTGACGAGTTAGTCAAAATCGATCTGCAAGGCCGTGTTATTGAAGGTTCACATCGCCCCTCGACTGAAATTCTCATGCATTTAGCTATTTATAATGCCAGACCTGACGCTAAAGCGGTTGTACATGCACATCCGGTTTATGCAACCGGTTTTGCTACAGCGAATCTGCCTCTGGATCAATGCGTAGCGGCCGAAATTGTTACAACATTGGGCTCCATTCCTTTGGCGCGATACGGAACGCCGTCAACCCATGAATTGTCCGATGCAGTAGTCGACGTGATGAAAACCGCCGACGCTTGTCTGATGGCCAATCACGGCGTCGTAACGTGCGGCAAAAATATCTTTGATGCTTATTATAAACTTGAACGGGTCGAGCATTATGCCAATATAATTTTTGTAGCAAGGATGCTCGGAGGAGAAAAAATTCTCACGCGTGAAGACGTTGTTAAATTAGATGCGATTCGAAGTACCTATGGAACACAGACTGATATAAATCCAGGTTGCCGTGTGTGCGAAGATTCATGTGTTGGCAATGATTGTTCATGTTATGAGAAGAAAGATGAAACGGTCATGCGATCACTTCTTCAAGCCGTAATAAACCCCGCTTCCGGAGAAGAAGATTTGATCCGATCAGTTATTGAAAAAATTATCAGGGAAAGCTGAAGTGACCAAGACCATTACCGTTTTACGAAGTTTTTTACTTGCCTTCAACGGCATTCTATTTACTATAATTATGATGCTAACCGCAATCATGGTCGGATGTTTTTTTCCTTTTGGTAAAGTGATGTATACATTGGAACATTTTTGGGCCAGAACATTGATACGAATGGCGGGAATTAAAACCCATGTCAGCGGATTAGAAAGCCTTCGTCCTGACAAGACGTACATTTTCATCTGCAACCATCAAAGTTTGTTCGATATTCCGTTGCTCATGACATTTGCACCTCGCCAATTGCGGATGATTCATAAAAAAGAATTGAGTTGGGTTCCGCTGCTTGGTTTTGTTTTGTGGGTGTTGAAATTTATTCCCATCGACCGCGGGCATCGGGAAAAAGCGATTCAAAGTCTTGAAAGGGCCGCCAAAAGAATTCACGACGGTATTAATGTTGTTATTTTTGCCGATGGAACTCGTAGTTTGGATGGCGAATTAAAGCCTTTTAAAAAAGGCGCCTTCATCCTTGCCATTAGTGCTCAAGTAGATGTCATTCCGGTTACCATCAGCGGTACGATTAATGTTATGCATAAATATCGTAGTCTTTTCGATGTCCGGTTCAACCGAGAAGTTGAATTGATTTTTGATTCGCCGATTTCGACCGAGAATATGACATTGGCTCAAAAAGATGAATTGAAAGAATTAGTTGAATCAAGAATCGTTTCAAATTACGAACAAGTCAAACATCTTTCTAAGATCGATGATGAACTATTGCTTGAGAAGATCCGCCTATCCGGCAACAGAACATCTCCAATATCATCTGTCAAAATATCACAATGATGTAATTTTTTCAGCTTCGTAAATTATAACAAAGAAAAACCGATGCCCGCTGTACGAATTGCACATATCGATTTAACAGCTTTCTTTGTATCCGTCGAATGTTTGCGAGATCCGGCACTAGTTGGAAAGCCCATTATGGTGGCTGGACCGGCTGATAAAAGGGGAGTTGTTACTTGTGCATCCTATAAGGTCAGGAAATATGGTGTTCGTGCCGGTATGGCAACAGCGATTGCACAAAAAAAATGTCCGATTGCAATTCGTGTAGATGGTCACAGGCGTTTATATGAGGAATATTCCTATCGGGTGCGAAAATATTTGAAACAATATGCTCCGGAATTTGAAGCAGCCAGTATTGATGAATTTTATATTGATTGGAGCGGATGCGAGAAATTATTCGGAACGACATTGCTCAACTTTGCGATCAGAATTCAGAAGGAGATCCTACAAACCATTGGTCTTCCATGTGCCATTGGTATCGGATCGAACAAAATTATATCAAAAATTGCGTGTGACCGGGCCAAACCCAATGGTGTTATTGAGGTGATAGCAGGTGATGAATCTGGTTTTCTTTCATCATTAGATGTTTCGGTTCTGCCTGGTGTCGGGAAAGTGATGAAGGAAAGTCTGTATTCTCGAGGGATTCATACTTGTGGCGAGTTAGCGGTGTTGAAT